>VGYL01000062.1 GCA_016872975.1 Planctomycetota bacterium | reverse complement strand
ACGCTCCAGCAACTCCTGCACATCCCGGGCGTCGATCGTGCCGTCCATGTTGATGTCGCCGATGAGATAGGACTGCGGCGACTTGCGCACCTGCATCAGATTGTCCATCAGGATCTTGAAATCCAGCTCGTTCACGATGCCGTCCGCGTTCAGATCGTACCAGAGGATGTTCTCCTCCCGCGACTTTTCGTCCACGGTCCAGGCCAGCGCGTACCGCTCGGTAGCCGCGGGCATCACGCCGCTGAGGTTGGCGTACGTGACGACGATTTTGTACTGCGCATAGGGCGGCACCGTGACGAAGAAGATATGCTCCACGTTGTCCACCCGGCTGTCACTGTAGTCCAGCAGAACGTCCCGGTTCGGATGCGCCGGATCGACCGCCCACACTTCGAGCCGCAGGTCGCTGTCTTTGTCGGACAGGCGATGGAACGGATACTGATCGCTGTAGTGGCGGTTCCAGGTCAGCGTGGCGGTGAGCATCTTGTCGGCCGGCTCCGGCACCGTGACCTGGTACACCTGCTGGAACGTCCGCTGGGTCTCGAGCTGATTGAGGTCCCAGCCGCTCGTCCCGACCGCGCCCGGCCTGCCCCGCCCTGCCGTCAGGAGCCGGTGCGCCCGGACCGCATCGACCACACCGGCGCCCTGCACGTAATCGAGCGGCGCCTCATGGTCGTCCTCGGGGCCCAGGCGGCCCTTGCGCCAGTACGGGAGTTTCACAGCCGAGGTCATCAGGACGGCCTTGAGCACGGTATTGCCGCCCTGGGGCGAGACGGCCAACTGGAGGCTCTCGTCCTGCCGGGCGGCCTGGACCAGCAGAGCCGCCACACCGGCGACCACGGGCGTCGAGAAGCTCGACCAGTTGCCGGCCATCGCGTACCCTTCCGTGCCGTCGGCGGCCGCCACGAGGCAGTTGCCGGGAGCGATCAGGTCGGGCTTGCAGCGGCCGTCGTCGGTCGGACCGGCGCTCGACTCCTGGGGATACGCCAGGGCGAAGCGCGCCAGCTTCGTGGCGGGATTCAGCGCGTTGACGGAGCTGACCACGCCGACGCTGATGGCATTGGCGCCGGCGCCGGGATAGAACGGCGGTTCGGAGGAGTTCGAGCCGTTGCCGATGCTGGCCACGAAGACCAGGCCGTGGTGCTCGATGAGAGCCTCGATGCCCCGCGTCCACCAGTCCTCAAGCTCCTGGCCGAAGCTCGCGGTGATCACGTCCACCTGCGGGGGATTCTGCGGGTGCACGTGCTGCGCCACGAAGTGATAGAGCTCGTAGACATGCCCTTCGGTGCCTGGCGCAGCGCCCTGGTACAGGAACGGGTCCAGGTACGGCGTTACGGCCGCCGGATCGTCGCCGAACAGAATGGAGCAGACGGCCGTCGAATGCGGCGATTCGCGCGGCGTCAGGCCGCGGCTGTCATAGAACTGCCATTGCGTATCGGCGAAACAGGCATGTTTCGTGTTGGGCTGATAATCGTTCTGAGGATTGCCGTCGAGATAGGTCAGGCTGCGGCAGATAACGCCCAGCCGCACGCCGGCCCCGGTCAGACCCGGATCGATCTGCCGCAGGCCGTAGATGCCCGCCCAGTTGAGGGCCTGCGGCTGCCGGGCTTCGCCTGCAACGATCTGCGGCAGGGCTAGGCCACTGCTGTCCGGGGCGCCGCCGGCGACAGACCCTCCCCAGAGGGCTACGCCCCATAACCACAAGATCAGAATTGCCGCTTTTCTCATCATCCCCAACACACCGATCCCCAACGTGGTGCAGGTGCCCTCCGGCACGCCGCTGCTCCCCCAGTTTCCGACCTCCGTCGTCGAGGCTCTCCGTCCGTGAAGCAACTGGGCTCATGATAGCAGAAGACCGCTGTCGTTTCAAGAGAAATCCAGCGTCGGGCGCAGTATACCGGGGTTATCTGTGCTGGTAAAGCGGATTCCGGCCCATCTGGGGCAGGGCAATTGCACGTGGGTATGGACTTGCCGTTGGGAGTACTCCGCTGACGCGGCATTTGGAGTACCAGCTTGTGAATTATGATGGACACGACCGGTAATCGCGCCGCACCCGTCGTTTCGCCGATGTGCCTCGCGCCAGGCAACGTGTGGTTGTAGGGTGGGGCTTGCCCCACCGGGAAGCCGCATCCAAGGAAAGCGGTGGGGCAAGCCCCACCCTACACATTACCGGACTCGCTCGTCAAGACTCATTAGGCGAGTGTTCGGAGTACCGCGTTTACGCGGGTCAAACTGTCCGGCCCTCCTTCTTGCCTTCCGCGGTTACGGAACGTGGAGCCGGCTGCGCCGGAAGACTATCGAACCCGCCTGAAGGCGGAACTCCGAACTTCCCTCACCCAGCCGGTGGCGCACATGTGATTGCCCTACCGTCCGGGGCAGAAAACTTGCCTTGCCGGGCGTTGGGGGGTATACTCTGCGGGAGTTGTCAGGCGTCGAACGGTTGCGCGGCTCGTCTCGTTGCGCGGTTGCGTCCAGCGGGGTCACGCCGCCGCACGTCCGACGCAATCGATACGAGCGGCACGACCGCAAACGATTCACGATGGACGAGTGGATATGAAGGTCATTCTGAACGCCGAACAGATCGAGCGGGCTCTCGGCCGCGTGGCCGACGAAATCGCCGGGGCGCAGCCCGCGCGCCAGGCCGGGCAGGCCGCCACGGATACTGGGCTGGCCATCATCGGCATCCGCAGCCGGGGCGAAATCCTGGCCCAGAGGCTCGCCGATCGCCTGTCGCAGAAACTGAGGAAGCCCATCCCCTGCGGCACGCTGGATATTACGCTCTACCGGGACGACCTGAACGCCCCCCAGGGCAATAGCCAGCCTCAGGTCCGCACCACCGAGATCGGCTTCGATATCGACGGCAAGATCATCATCCTGGTCGATGACGTGCTCTATACAGGCCGCTCCGCCCGGGCGGCGATGGATGCCCTGATCGATCTGGGCCGGCCCAAGGCCATTCGCCTGGCCGTCCTCGTCGAGAGAGCCGGACGCGAGCTGCCCATTCAGGCCGACTACACCGGCGGCAAGGCCGACGTGCAGCCGGAGCAGTCGGTCCAGGTCTGTCTCGTCGAATCGGACGGCCGGGACGAGGTCGTCGTGGAATAGTATGTCGACAACGCGCAAGAGCAAACCGTTCCAATGGCAGCGCAAGCACCTGCTCGGGCTGCGCGACCTGAGCGTGGCGGAGATTACCCATCTCCTCGATACCGCCCAGGGCTTCGAGGAGATCAGCACCCGCTCGGTGAAAAAGGCGCCGCCCCTGCGGGGCAAGGTCGTCGTCAACCTCTTCTTCGAGGACAGCACGCGGACCCGCACCAGCTTCTCCCTGGCCGCCAACCGGCTCAGCGCCGACGTGATCGAGTTCACGCAGAAGGCCAGCTCCGTCAGCAAGGGCGAGACCCTGCTGGACACCGCCCGCAATCTGGAAGCGATGGGGATCGACATCGTCGTGATCCGCCACAACGCGGCGGGCGCCCCGATGCTCCTGAGCCGCAACATCAAGGCCTGCGTCGTCAACGCCGGCGACGGCTACTGCGAGCATCCGACGCAGGCTCTGCTCGACGTCTACACGATCCGCCAGATGAGGGGCTCGCTCGAAGGGCTCAAGATCGCCATCGTGGGCGACATCGCCCATTCCCGCGTCGCCCGCAGTGACATGTGGGCGATGACCAAGCTGGGCGCCGAAGTGACATTCGTGGGCCCCCCTACTCTGATGCCGGCCGAGGTGGGCCGGCTGCCGGTCAAGGTCAGCTACAACCTGGACCAGGTGATCGAGCACGTGGACGTCATCAACATGCTCCGCATCCAGTTCGAGCGGCTGGGCGGCAGTCCCTTCCCTTCGACGCGGGAGTACTCGCGCTACTTCGGCCTGACGGTCGAGCGGATGCAGCGGGCCAAGCCGGACATCCTCGTGATGCACCCCGGCCCGATCAACCGCGGCCTGGAAATCGAAAGCGAAGTCGCCGACGGCCGCAACAGCGTCATCCTCCGCCAGGTCGCCAACGGCCTGGCCGTCCGCATGGCCGTCCTGTTCCTGGTCAACCAAGCCGCCGCCGAAACCACCGCCTGACAAGCCGGAGTCCCATATAGGGCCAGAATGTGTCAGCCATGAGGGACCCGGTGCCCACCGCCGCAACATCGCTCCCCTTGCCCCCTCCAGGTAAACGACAATTCAGCGATGTAACCGGAAGCGGCGGAATTCTTCGCAAGCGTGCAACAAGGACGGCGGCGGAACCGGCGTGGACTTCTTTTGGCGACACATCGCATCGAGGCGTTCGACATCGTGCTGGCATCTGCTTTGGCAGTCGTATTTCGGATAGACTGCCGACTCATCAACGGTTTCGCCTCGCAAGTACGCCAGCCATGTCTCGATATTGCGCTTGGGGACGGCAAAACAGACCTGCTCATCCGGCTCTCGGAATGGAACGCCGCCATCGGCGCAGGCTTTCACGAGAGACTTCATACGTTCCTCAACGGATAGGCTGTCGGCATCAATACACACGATGAGACAAATGGCACAACGACGGCTCTGGGAGCGATAAACCGTTAGTTGATGAGGGAATTCTCCGCGAACAAACTGCTCTCCGGAACCGTGGCCAGGACGGGGTTTTTCAACATGCAGATCCCGCATTTGCCAACCTCGGAGCAAAAGGAACCTGCGCATGAAACACTCCTGCTGCAGGTCTTCGCACAGGAGGATGACTTGGACGCCCCCAGTGCTCACTTTTCCCATCCCCGCGCGATGGTCTCGGACGTCTTCAGTCCCTCAACCTGAGCCTTTGGCTTGTCACCCACGCGTGCTGGGCCAACGGGATCGCGTTCAAACCACCGCCCTGCCGAGCCTGCTAGATAGTCGATAACCTGCGGGTGATGGGAAATCAACACGGCCTGCGCGATGCCATCACCCACACGGCAAGCCAGTTGTGCCAGCCACGGCTCGATCTCGCGCAACTCGACATAGTTGTCAGGTTCATCCAAAAATAAATGTAGACCCTCGTTGCTCAGACCAAAAACCATCATGTAGAGAACGATGAGCTGTCGCTGGCCATCGGAAAGCTCGTTGAAGTCGAAGGAGATGGGTCTGCTTCTCTCAGAGGACCTCTGAAAGAGCGCCTTCAGGACGCGTGCATTTTCGCCCGCCTCTTTCAGGCTGAAGGAGGTAAATCCAGGCAGGACCTTCCTGAGTTCCTGGCAGGCCATGAAGACCCCACCTTGATGTTCCTGGGACAACCAGCGATACCAAGACACGAAGTTCTCCATGTGATTGGAGAGCAGGTCCTCCTCCTCGCGGCTCTCGTTTGACATGAGGACCGGACAGGGTGCGGCAATAATGAACTTCTTCAACTCTCGACGAAAAGCTACCAGGTTCTTGTTGTCCGGACGCTCGGGAAGTGAGCCCACCCCCGACTGAGACCAGTCGAATGGATACTGAGGACCGGCTGTGAAGTCATCGTGGTAGAGTTGGGCTGTCGCCTCGCCTCCCGTGACCCGGAGCTCGAACAAGGGCATCTCGTTCATGAGCAGTTGCTCTTGGGCGATACGCGCGCGCCGTCTGTCCTCCGCATGTTCCACCAGGAGCGAATAGGTGTAGGCCGCCGGACCGATCTGCAGATCCAAGTCAAAACGTTGAAGTTCAGAACTCTGCCATCGCGTCAAGTCTCCCGGCGGAAAGACGGTGTTCATCCTCGCTCTATCAGTCACGAATCGCTGGAGACGTTGGAGAACGTCGAAGACCGTCGTCTTGCCCGTTCCGTTCTCTCCCAGCAGGAGGTTCAGCCCATCCAGGCGCAATTCGAAATTTACCAAACATCGGAAGTTGTCTATGTAGACTCTTGTCAGCATACCATGCTACCTCCCATGCGCTACCACGCACAATAGGTGTCAATTCCAGTATGACACAAACATTCGCGTCTGGCAAGTGAGATTTCGCGCCTCGCACCCGGGGAATACGCATGATTCGCCGCAACGAATCCGGCGACGTACGTACTCCGGGTGCGAGACATGCACGTTCACTTCCGTGTCGGCACAGGGTCGTCTTGGCCGAACCGAATCCCCTCGAGACAAAGGCCGCTGGCCGGGACCAACGAGGCTGCAACTGGAATGGCAGGTCCAGCATCCCTTTCTCGTCGCGGCGGCCGGTTTCGAAGGGATCGCCGGTGTCCGCCATCCATTTCTTCAGCCGTGCTTCCATCCCCTGCTGCACGTCGGCAAACGCGGGGTTGCCCGCGAGATTGTTGAGCTCGTAGGGGTCGTTCTGACGGTCGAACAGCACCGGCGCGTGCTCGTCGGGCTTGTTCCACCGGGCGTAGACCCAGCGGTCCGTGCGGACCCCGCGCCAGCAGCCGACCCACCGCGCGCGGTTGGGCCAGCCCGTCCCCATGTTTATCAGGTAGACGGAATCGGGCGGCGTGGCGCCGTCTGTGCCGGTGACGATGTGGGCCAGATTGTGCCCCTGCACGCCTTGCGGGATCGCGACGCCGCACAGGGCCAGCAGCGTGGGCATGACGTCCACACTGCCGAACAGCGCCCGGGTCCGCCGCCCACCGGTGACGACGCGCGGGTAGCGCAACAGGAAGGGAATGTGAACGGATTCCTCGTACGGCGTGGCTTTGGAGGCCCGCATCGTGGGGTGCATCCAGTTGTCCATCGGTTTGCCGTAACCGTGACTGCTCAGATGATCGCCGTGATCGGACGAGAAACATACGATCGTGTTGTCGGCAATCCCCAGCCTGGCCAGCGCCTCCAGCAGCCGGCCCATCTGGGCGTCCAGCGCGGAGACATTGCCGTAGTACTGGGCGATCTCCCGGCGGGCAAACTCGGCCATCTGCACCGGGACATTGGGGGGCAGATCGACCCGGGCGGGATCATACGTGTTGAATTCCTGCGGATACTGATCGTACGGCCAGTGCGGCGGCTCCCAGCCCACAACCACCGCGAAGGGCGCATCCCCATGCGCCTTGCGATGGTCCTCGATGAACCGGATCGCCTCGTCCGTCTCGCCCTCGGGGGAGAACTTGTCCATCTTGATCGGCCCGGCTTCGTTGCGGTGGTAGATAACCCCGTAGTGCCGGTTCGGACAATTGGAGGCGAACAGGTAATCGAAACCATACCGCTTCTGCGTCGGGTACGGCCCGGTGCCCAGATGCCACTTGCCGATGAAGGCGCTGCGGTAACCGGCGGTCTTCAACGCCTGCGGCAGCGTGACCTGGTTATCCCACAACACGTACTCATTGTCCGGCACACCGTTGGCCCACCCGTATTTGCCGGTCAGCAGGTTGGCCCGGTACGGCGAGCACAACGGATGATTGGCAAAGGCATTCTCAAAGACCAACCCCTCGGCGGCCAGCCGGTCGAGATGCGGCGTACGGACCACCTTGTTGCCGCTCGAACCCAGCGCGCTGTACCGAAGCTGATCGGCGAAAACAAACAGAATGTTCGGTTTCTTGGCCCCTGCTTGCCTCTGCGCAGCGGCACCCTCTGCAGCCCGCCCATAGCCGGTCAGCAGCAGGCCGGTTGACACCGTACCAACTCGCTCCAGGAAACTCCGACGATCCATTTGTCCATCCTCTTCCGCAGCCATCTAATCCATCCTCACACTATTTGCGCCCTTTTCGTCGGTCTCAAACAACCGCGTCGTAGGGGCGGCCTCCATTTGCTTACCGTCGGAGGCAGTTATCCGGAATTTCCGGATAACTGCCGATTCCTGCAACTCCCCTTCGGAAAAGACGTTGCGAATATGCTCGTTAATCGTTCGCACGTCCTTCTGAAACAGTTCGGCCATCGCCTTCTGGGAGAACCAGACCGTCTCGCGGAAGACGCGGACCTCCACGCGCGTCCGGCCGTCCTCGGTCTGGTAGAGGATGAACTGGCCGGGATCGTCGGGCAGGGTCGGAAGGTTCGTCATTTCCATCGTTGCATCGTCGTCCACAGTTTCTTCTCCATCCTACAGAACACAATCGTCTCATGGCCACCGAGTCCATTGTAGGTGCAAGCCGGTGGGAAGGCAAAGGGGACATTCTGCTTTTCCCTTTCGGAGAAGGAAAAGTAGAATGTCCCCTTTTCCGGGCGCGGGTCAGGGGGCGACGCCCGTGCCGGAACCGTCATGCACCCGCTCGGACGATTCGGCTTGACCGGCGCACGACGTTTCGGCGATGATGGGGCGTCGTCGGTCAATGAGAGTTCCGTTGGACAGGAGGTGCTCCATGAAGTCTCTCGCGCGTGCCATGCTCTGTGGTTATGTGGTTCTGGTGGCCCTCGGTCAGAGTCCCCTTCCCGCGAAAAACGCCGCTTCTTCGTTCGCGCTGCGGCAGCTCGATGAGGAGCACGGGAAGGTCCAGGTGTTCGATGTGGACAAGGATGGCTACAACGACGTGATGAAGATCCAGTCGCAGGGCGAGTCGCTGGCGTGGTACCAGTACGGGCCGGGCGGCGCGTTCACCAAGCACGTCGTGTTCAAAGATCGGCGGTTCCGGGCGGACCGCCTGGCCGTGGCCGACCTCGACGGCGACGGCGATCTGGACGTGGTCACGGGCCTGGAGGAGGATGGACCCCGCGTGGTCATCTGGCTGGAGAACCCGCTCGTAGTGACGCCGTCAGGCGTTCCGACGCAGGAGGGACGAGGCACCGGGGACGGGCCCCGGGGGATCGTAACTCCTCCCTCGCCCTCCGACCCACCGGCCTCGCCCCGGAAGGATGCCCTTGCGGGCACACTACAAACGGGCCAGGCAACGCAACCGGGGGCCTGGAAGATCCATAAGGTCGGGCCGCAGAGCGACTATATCAAGGATATCGGCATCGCCGATTTCAACCGCGACGGCAAGCTCGATATCGTCACGCGGACGCACACGGAAACGGCGATCTTCTTCCAGCGGTCGCCGACACAGTGGTCCGCGCCCAAGCTGCTCAAACATGAATCCCATGAGGGAATGGACGTGGCCGATCTCGACCGCGACGGCGATCCGGACCTCGTCCTCAACGGCTTCTGGTTCGAGACGCCGGAGGACGCCGAGGGCGGCACCTACAAGAAGCACGTGTTCGACGCCAAATGGTTCACCCCGGTCGACAAGTCCTGGCGGGACAACAACGCCGCCATCAAGGTCGCGGATGTCAACGGGGACAACCTGCCGGACATCATCATCTCGCATTCGGAGCTGCCCGGCTATCCGATCTCGATCTACACCGCCGCCTCGATCGAGGATGTCCGCCACGACCGCTGGCGCGAAATCCGGGTGATCGACCGCTTCGACTTCTGCCAGACGCTCGACGCGGGCGACGTGGACAACGACGGCGACATCGACATCCTCGCCGCCAAGTTCGAGCGGGCCCCCAACGAGGGCAAGCAGTGGCGCAACGAGCCGCCCTTCCCGGTCGTCGTGTTCCGCAACGTCGATGGGCAGGGTACGGCGTGGGCCCAGGAGGTCCTGTCCCAGGACGGCCTGTACGCGGGCGTCTTCGGCGATATCGGCAGCGACGGCGACCTGGACATTGTCGGTCCCCGGACCTACTGGGCCGGGCCGTTGCGGATCTGGGAGAATAAGCGGTCCGACCGGCCGCTGACGCTGGAGGAGTTCACCTATATCCAGGTCGATGACAGCCGGGACAAGCGCTACTTCGGCCTGGCCTTCGGCGACTTCACGGGCGATGGGTATGTCGATATCGTCGCGGGCAAGTGGTTCTACCGCAATCCCGGCGGCGACATGACCGGCAAGTGGGAACGGGCCGCCATCGACGAGCACGTCGATGCCCTTGCGGCCCTCGATGTCGATGGCGACGCCTTCGGCGACTTCATCGGCCTGGCGTGCGACGAGCAGTACTGGTACGAAGCCCGGGATATGCAGGGCCGCGAATGGAGCAAGGTGCGCATCGGCTCGTTGCCGATCTGCAACCACAAGCTCAGCACGCAGTACTACCGCGTCGGGCAGATCGTGCCGGGCGGCCGGCCGGAGATCGTCCTGGGGCAGTACTACCTCCAGGTCCCCGCCGACCCGCAGAAAGGTGAATGGCCCGCGGTCCGCTATACCGCCGAGGGCCAGGGCTACGCCATCGGCGATATCGACGGCGACGGCCTGTTGGACATCGCGGGCAGCTACCGCATCCCGGGTGAGGACAAGGTGCCGGGGGCGAGCGGCATCACCTGGTGGTGCAGCCGGATGTGCTGGTGGAAGAACCCGGGCGACGACACCGGCAACTGGCAGCGCTTCGACCTGGGCACGTCCACCAACGCCGACCGCTTCGAGCTGGCCGACCTCAACGGCGACGGCCGGCTCGACCTGGTCACGAGCGAAGAGCGCTATCCGGGCCACGTGGCCAACGCCAGTTGCTACTGGTTCGAGCAGCCCGCCGATCCGAAAAGCGAGTGGCGCCGGCACCTGGTCGTGACGCAGTGGTCCATGAACAACCTCGACGTGGCCGACATGGACGGCGACGGCGATATGGACATCGTGCTCTGCGAGCACTCGATGCCCCTCGGCAAGACACCCGCGCCGGGCGGCGAGCGGCTGCAAATCTGGGTCAACGACGGTAAGGGCAACTTCACGGAGAAGGTAATCGACCGGGGCAAGGAGAGCCATCTCGGCGCCCGGGTCGTGGATCTGGACCGCGACGGCGATCTGGACATCGTCAGTATCGCGTGGCGCGACTACCAGTATCTGCATCTATGGCGCAACGATGCCAAGAGAAGTGGGCAGGACGGTACAAGATGACTTGGCGGTTGGATGGAAAGTCTGTCCCTGTAGAGGGTTGTGTCATGGAATCAAATTCCAAATCCAAAGCACCAAATCCCAAACAAATCCAAAATCCAAAGGCTCCAATGACCAAGACACCGGCACTGGGGACTGGCCCCATTGCGAGGTTTGGGTTTCGGTCATGGGAGTCTCGCGCGCATCTCTCCTCCAGTGAGTCTTCACGTAAGGAGCATCTCCTGGGACACACGATCGCGCGATGGTCTGCATATATCTGGCTTGGCTTGGCGATCTGTGCGCCGGCCCCGCGGGCCGGCGTGGCGGCAGAGGCGGCGTTTTTTCGCGAGCACTGGGCGCGGTTCGATCCGAATGTCAGCAACTACAAGGAGCCGCGCTGGCGGATCAACGACCAGCAGATTAGTCTCGATCCGCGCTTCGGCAAACGCTGGGAGGCGCGGGCCAACGGCCTGATTCTCGTCGAGGTGCCGGAATACCTTTTCACGCTCGACGGGGCAGAGCTGTACATTGAACTCTGGGGCGGGCACGCCAAGCTCGAAAACAAGCGCTTCACGCTCAACGGCCGGGACACCTATCCGCTGCCGTGCGACGGGACGGAGAAGGGCCACTGCACGTATACCCAGCCGACGATCCCGCTGAAGCTGTCGAACCTCCTCACCGGCATCAACGCCTTTCAGTTCACCTGCGATCGCGGCCAGAGCTTCTGGGGGCACTACATCGTGCAGAACGCGGCGGTCCGGTGCTACCTCAAGAGCGACCACCCCGATCTGACGGCGACGCGGCTGAACACCTTCCGGGCGCGGGTCCGCACGCAGAGCGAGGCGCTCGACGATCGGGCACAGGTGCAGTTGGAGGTCCCGGAGGAGTTCCGGGAGCAGGTCGCCTCGGTGGACTACTTCGCCCGGTACCGGGGCTTCGACGACAGCGGCCTGGGCCGGGAAGAGGACTGGCATGGATTCACCCTGGGCAAGGTCCACGTGAACCACGTCGGCTCGACCGACGAAGCTCCGTTCGGCGTCGTCTGGGACACGCGGATGATCCCGGACCAGGAGGGGCCGCTGGCGCTGCGGGCCGTGGTGAGTCTGAAGAACGGAATCAAGTACAGGACCGCGGTGCTCGATGGATTGCGGATGGCCCGCAAGGCGCGCGTCCGCATGGTCACGTGCAACACGCAGCCGGTGCACTTCGCCTCGCGGGTGAACCGCAAACAGGAGGCGACCTTCGTCCTGCCGGAAGATCTCTCCGGCCTGGTCCGCGCCGTGGTGCTCGTCAAGACGTGGGGCTACGAGCCGGGCACGATCAAGGAGCCGTTCACCATCAACGGCCATCCCTACGACATCAGCAAGGGCGACCGCTGTCGCAGCATCATCTTCTCGCGGCTCGAAGTCACGCCGCAGCACCTCAAGCCCGGCGAAAACCGGATCGCGCTGGTCTCGGATACCGAGCACCACGGCATCGAGATCTTCCTGCCCGGCCCGGTCCTCTTCACCCGATTTGAATAACCTGACAATCAGGAGAATCGCCATGCATCACACCATGAACAGACGACGTTTCCTCCAATCGGCCGGCTTGGGTGCGGCGGCGCTGGCCCTTGCAGGTTGTGACCGCTCTCTCCGGTCGCTCCGGGCCGCGGAGGCGACGCGCAAGCCGAACATCATCTTCATCCTGGCGGACGATCTGGGCTACGGCGACCTCGGCTGCTACGGCCAGAAGGTAATTCAGACACCCAATATCGACCGCTTGGCCGCCGAGGGGATGCGCTTCACCGACCACTACGCCGGCACCACCGTGTGCGCGCCGTCCCGGTGCTCCCTGATGACCGGCCTGCACACCGGCCATACCTACGTCCGCGGCAACCGAGAGATCCAGCCGATGGGCCAGTTGCCGCTGCCGGCAGGCACGCTGACCCTGCCGCGAGTGCTCCAGCAGGCCGGCTACACGACGGCCCTGATCGGCAAATGGGGCCTGGGCGGACCCTACAGCACCGGCACCCCGAACCGCCAGGGCTTTGACTACTTCTTCGGCTACCTCTGCCAGCGTCACGCGCACAACTACTACCCGGAGTTCCTGTTCCGCAACGACGCGCGGGTGCCCTTGAAGAACAAGGTCGCCGGCGGCCGGCTCGACGGCGCGGGTGTGGCGACGGAGAAGGTCGAGTATGCCCACGACCAGATCGAGCGGGAGGCCCTGACGTTCGTGGAGCAGAACCGCGGCGGCCCGTTCTTCCTGTACTGGGCCGTCACCCTCCCGCACGCCAACAACGAGGGCGGCAAGGAGGGCATGGAGGTGCCCGACTACGGGATTTATGCCGACCGGGATTGGCCTGAGCCGCAGAAGGGCCACGCCGCCATGATTACCCGGCTTGACAGCGGCATCGGCCGGCTCCTGCAGAAGCTAAAGGACCTGGGCCTGGACGAGAACACTCTCGTCTTCTTCACCAGCGACAACGGCCCGCACCGCGAGGGCGGCGCCGACCCCGACTTCTTCGACAGCAATGGCCCGCTGCGCGGCATCAAGCGCGACCTGTACGAAGGCGGCATCCGCGTGCCGCTGCTCGCCCGCTGGCCCGGCCGGATCGCGGCCGGCGCCGTGACCGATCACATCAGTGCCTTCTGGGATTTCCTGCCCACGTGTGCCGAGCTGGCCGGGGCGGGACCGATGGCAAACACCGACGGCATCTCCCTGCTCCCGACATTGCTCGGCAGCCCCGAGCTGCAGAGGAAACACGAGGCCTTGTACTGGGAATTCCATGAGGGCGGCTCGGTCCAGGCGGTGCGGATGGGCCGCTGGAAAGCGGTGCGCCCCTTCGGCAAAGATATGGAGTTGTACGATCTGCAAACCGACCCCGGCGAGACCCGCAACGTCGCCCGGTATCAGCCCGCGGTCGTCGCGCAGCTCAAAGACTACCTGGCCGCGGCCCGAACCGAATCCGAGTTCTGGCCTCTCAAGGGATAGACGCAGATCGGAGAGGACGGCAGCGGCACGCCCGTCGGCCCGGCCGCTGCCGTCCTCCTGGCTTGTCATAGGCCCGCAGGTGGCTCGGCCTCAGAACAACGGTGTCGCCGCTTGCGCGTGCGCCGGGAGCTGGCTGACCTCCTGGAGGGTCGCACTGAACTGCGGCGACGTGATTCTCATCGTGCCGTTCGTCCGGGCATAATCGGCGTTGATGATATAGCCCGGCTGGCCGCCCTGGGCCGGCCGGTTGATGATCAGCATATCGTCCGCGACCCGGTACGTCTCCGCCGCCCGGACCACTCGTCCGTCCGGCGTGACCTGGGTGGTGACCAGTTGGCTGCCCGGCTCGAAGGACAGGTACATCTCCTGGTAGGCCGGCGGATTCGGCATGTTGAGCTGCTGCACCCGCCACTGGGTCCCCGTCAGAGCGGTCGTCGTGGCCGGATCGTAGGCCTGGGCCCGTTGCTGGTCCTGGCGATTGCCCAGCAGGTAGCCGATGCCGCCGCCGATGGCCGCCCCGATCAGGGTGGAAGCCGTATTGCGGCCGACCGCCTGGCCCGCCAGCCCCCCGATCCCCGCGCCTACGGCCGCTCCGGTCACAGCGCCGCGGCGCTCCGGCGCCACGCGCACCGCGTCGCACCCGGCCAACATCACGGCGGTCGCCATCAGCTTCAATATGATCTTTCTGCTCATAGTCATTCCTCTTCATTTCCTGGGTTGTCCTTCATGCACGCCCGGCGGCCCTCCCGCCGGATGCCGTCTGACCCCGCGTCAGACCGCACATGCACCACGTTCCGCAGATTACGGCACACGCCGGCGCCATGGGGATCGGGATTGTTCCATTTCCACCCCAGGATTTTGCTGGCCGGCCCTTGCCCACAGAGCCATTGCCGGTTCGGCGCGGCAGCGGTTCGGAGTTCCGCATTTTGCGCGGGCCGGAACCGTCCTGCCTGCCACTGCCCTGCCTGACGGGCAAGGCAAACGCAAAGTCGTCAGACACCCCCCCTGCATGTCATTGCGAGCGAGGCTGGCCGAGCGCGGCAATCTGTCTCTAATGAGTTTTGACGAACAAGATCGGTAATCCCAGATCACCCATCGTCAGGTGCCATGTCTACGCCTCGTAGACATGCTCGATTCGATCAGCAGAACATGCCTACGCAAAGCCGTAGGCATGGCACCCAGCCGTTACCGAATTTGTTCGTCAAAACTCATTAGGCCCGCAATTGGTGAAACACCGTACCAGCCGGCAAAGCCTGTTGCAGGGACACGCGGCCTGTGGTAAGCTGTGACAAGAAAGGCAAAGGGAAAAAGGGAAAAGGCAAAAGGAAGACGGCCGGCCTCTGGTTCCTGACCTTTTTGCTTCTGACCTCTTTGCCTTCCACTTTTTACTTCTAACTTTTTACTTTTGA
>VGYL01000061.1 GCA_016872975.1 Planctomycetota bacterium | reverse complement strand
CGGGGACACATGCCGACGGTCGGCTTCTATCTGCCCGACCGGGTCGAGACCGGCCGGGAGTCCGTCTTCGTACGCGGCTTCGGCGCCACCAGTCCCAATCGGACCGATGGGTCCTGGATCGTGACCCTGTCGCAACCCGAGGGCGCGTACATGGCCGCCGCGGTGGTCGAGGCCGCTTTTCTGTTCGACAATCTGGATCGCTGCTGCATCCACGCCGCCTGCGGATTCGGGGACATCGGCCCCGGACAGACGGCCACGACGGTCAGTCGGTTCTATCTCGCCAAGGGTTCCCTGGAGGATTTCCTCCGACGTTACGCCGCCGACCGGCCCGCACTGGCCGCCCGGCAGAAGGCCGCCTCTCTCCCGACCGCCCGCGACCGGCGCGCAGCCATGTTTGGAGTACCGCCTTCAGGCGGAACTCCGAACGGCGCCAAGTTTGAGCCTCCCGCGGGCCGGGTCGTCCACGGGATGGGCCAGTGGGAACAGTACAACGCCAAGCTGCTGGGGCTGTTGCCGGCGGAGCTGCGCCCCGTATCCAAGCTGATCTTCCTCGAGATCGGCGACACGCCGCGCGGCTGGCGGCCCGAGGCCATCCGCAGCCTGATTCAACGTCACGACCAGGAAGGATTCATTCCGCACATCGATATCGCCTTGCGCGGGCACCAGCCGGGCCCGGCCGTGCTCCCCACCTTGTCCGATCCGCTGTTCGGCATCGACCACGAAGTCGCCTCGTCCTCCCGGTTCGACGGGCGCATCCAGGACCTGGTCCGAATCGTCAAGGAGTACGGCAAGCCGATCATCGTCCGCATCGGGGGCGAGTTCAACGGGCGCTGGAACGGCTATCATCCCTACGCCTATCCCCAGGCCTTCCGCAAGATCGTCAGAATGTTCCGGGCGGCCCAGGCGGACAATGCCGCGTTCGTATGGTGCTACGAGCCCGCGGCGCCGGGCGACTTCGATGAGCGCAACGCCGACGGAGAATACAAATGGTTCCCCGGCGCGGATGTGATCGACTGGTTCTCCATTGACTGGTTCAACAAGGAGGATTTCACCGGGCCGCTCACCGGCGGCCGCCAGGGTGCCAATATGATGACGGCCCACGGCCGCAGCCGCAAGTTCCTGGACATGGCGGTGGCTTACGGGAAACCGGTGATGATCGCGGAAAGCGCGCCCTGCCGGTTTGACCTTTCCGACCCGGCCCAGGCCGAGGCCGCGTGGCGCGAATGGTTCGAGCCCTACTTTGCCCTCCTCGCGGAGCGCCCCGAGATCAAGTGGTTCCACCTCATCAGTTACGACTGGTCCCGGGCCTCCTACTTCGCCCAGACCGGCTGGAAGAACAACGACTTCACCGCCAGCGGCGCCCTCCTGGAGAAGCTCGTGGCGGAGTTACGCAAGCCGCAGTACCTTCACGCTAACGACAAGGCGTTGTTGAAAGACTACGCTCAGTTTGCCGGGGCCGCACAACCCGTGTCGCGGGCGTCCCGCCCGCGCAGCGACGCCGAGACACCTTCAGCACGAAGGCAAGCTCCGGCCGCGCCCCGTGCCGTCGCGCAAGCCAACGTGATCCCAGGTGACAAGCGCACGGAGTTGGCGAAATTCGACGAGCCGGCTGCTCATCTGCCTGGCCAAGGCCCGGGCGGAACCGAGTGGGACAGTCAGTATCGCTCCTTCATCCAATCCGACGAAAACGCGTTATCCAAGGGTTTCCCGGGCCATGCCGAAGCGGCCCGACAGATTCAAGCGGACGCGGCTCAAGGCTCGGCCCATCTGCAAAAGCACAAGGGATGGGTCCTGTTCATCAAGCACCACTCCCAAGCCTACCGGCCCGCGGAGGCGACCGAAGCCCTCCGCAGGCTCTACCGGGACCTGATCGACATGGAGTTCGGTGTTCGTAGTGCGCCCGAAAGGAGCGACCGGTCTCGTTCGCCGGAAGACGTCGTGCGGGGACGCACGACCTACGAAGAGACGCCCGGCGGCGTCGGTACGACCGGTCTGACGATCCAGCGCGATGTCGTATATGGCAAGACCCATCCCGAGGTGCAGCGGCTGGACGCGTACCTGGTCAAGTCCGCGCGACCGACGCCGGTGCTCCTCGAGATCCACGGCGGCGGCTGGCGGCGCGGGGCCCGGAGCCAGTTCACCTACCGGGGCAACCTTATCCAGGCGGTCCTGGACACCGGCATTTCCCTGGTCAGCATCGACTATCGGCTCACTCCGGCCCATACGTTCCCCGCCCCGATGGAGGATGTCACGCGGGCGGTGCAGTTCGTTCGTTCTCGGGCCGCGGAATGGAACATTGATCCGAACCGGATCGCGGCACTGGGCGGGTCCGCGGGCGCCCATCTGGCCGCCTGGGTCGGGCTGCACGCCGATCTGGCCCAGCCGGACAGTCCCGATCCCGTCGAGCGGCTTTCCAGCCGCCTG
This sequence comes from Planctomycetota bacterium, assembly GCA_016872975.1. Taxonomy (GTDB): domain Bacteria; phylum Planctomycetota; class Phycisphaerae; order Sedimentisphaerales; family Anaerobacaceae; genus PLanc-01. Next base: position 12,642 of record VGYL01000061.1, on the reverse strand, counting down.
GCCTGCTTCGTGGCCCTGTCCGGCCCCATGGATCTGACCCGGGTCGATCCCCGCGGCTTGGCACAAGCCGGCGTGCGGGGAGAATCCTTCGCAGAAGCCTTCACGGCCGCCGTGAACGCGACGCCCGAGCAGTTCATGACGGACCCGGCCATTCGGCAGCGGCTCAAGGACGCCTCACCGTTGTTCCTGGTGTCGGCGGACGATCCGCCGGCTCTGCTCGTGGGGGCAGGTCCGGCGGAGACAACCGCCGTCGCCCCAACGATCCCGGCAGTCATCAACGATCCGCACTCCGCCTGGCATGGCGTCCTTCTGGCCCACGCCTTGCGCCGGGCACGCGTGGAAGTCACGACTCTGCTCGGCCCGGACGTGGGCAAGGACCCGCAGGCCGACGCGGCCGCGATCGTGGAGTTCTTGAAGAGGCAGTTACTTCATAGGTCCAAATCCCAAATTCCAAACAAACATGTCATTGCGAGCGCGGCTCGCCGAGCGCGGCAATCTCTGCCTGTCATCGAGGAGATTGCTTCGTCGCTGCGCTCCTCGCAATGACATAATACCAATGTCCAAACCACGGACCGGGCCTTGCCCGTTTTGAGTTTTCTTCCCTTTTCTTGTGTTTGGGATTGATCTCTCCGCAAGGCGGTGTGTTTCGGATTTCGAATTTCGAATTTCGTGCTTCCGCCCCGGACCGCGCTTGGTGCCTGGAATCTGGCGTCTGCTCCGTTCTCACCCCGGCCGGGCGGCCTGCCAGCCGGCTTTGAGCTGGGCGGCGAGCTCTTCGACGAGCCTGGCGTGGATCGCCTGGCCGGCGAGGTTCTCGTTCTCATCGCGGTTGCGGCGGTGATCGTAGAGCTCCCGGGCCACCACCTGGGCCGGGTCGTTGCGCCGGCGCCATTCGGTGTAGCGGAACTGGTCCGTGCGCATCGTGTAGCCCATGCAGGGGACGCCGTCGATGTTCTTGCGGAACTGGCTGAAGGCCGCGCTCTTCCAGCGTCGGGAAGGTTGTTGGATCAGCGGCAGGAGGCTCGCGCCTTCGCAGTGCGCGGGGATGGGCAGTCCGCAGATCGTGGCCAGGGTGGGGTATACATCGACGAACTCCACCAGGCCGCTCGCGACCGCGCCGGTGGCGAGCTGGTCCGGCACCCGCAGGATCAGCGGGGAGCGCGTGGCCCATTCCAGGTTCGTGTGCTTGCCCCAGGTGCCGTTTTCGCCCAGGTGCCAGCCATGATCGCCCCAAAGCACGACCGCGGTGTGGGCGGCCAGGCCGGTCTGCTCCAGCGTGCTCAGGAGCCGGCCGATCTGCGCGTCGATGTAGCTGATGCAGGCGTAATACGCGTGGATGACCTGCTGCGCATAGTCCGCGGGCCAGTCCTGCCGGCCGGCGGCCTTCTGTTGGGCGGCCAGCTCGCGGGCGTCGCAGTAGGCCCCCATCTCGCCGGGAAAGGCATCCACCGCGCCCGGCGGCATGTTCTTCGGATGAAATGGGTTCGGGGCGGTACGAATGTCCTCGCGCCGGTAGAGGTCCCAGTAGCGCTTCGGCGCGATGAACGGCAGGTGCGGCTTCTTGTAGCCGACCGCCAGGAAGAACGGTTGGCCGGATTGGGCGAAGCGTTTGAGCTCTTCGACCGCGACATCGGTCATCGCGCCGTCGAAGTAGGCGTTGTCGGGCACGTCCAGGCACTCGGTGGCGGTGCCCCGGGTATGGCGGTCCCGTTCGGCGCCCTTGAGGCCCTTCTCGTCGGCCTCCTGGCGGAGCCGGGCCTGCCATTGCTGGGTCTTCGGATCGAGCCACGCCGGACCGGATTCGACTTCGACCCATCGGCTCCAGGACGGCAGGTCGTTCAGGCTGCCGTGATAGACTTTGCCCATGCCGACCGTCTCGTAGCCGTGCTTCATGAAATGCTGCGGCAGCGTCACCACGTCCGGCAGATGCTTGCGGAAATGCGTAACGAGATCGTACACCTGCGTCGTGTCCGGGCGGCAGCCGGTCATCAGGCACGTCCGGGAGGGGCTGCACGTCGCCACCATCGTGTAGGCCCGGCGAAAGGTCGTGCCCGTCGCCGCAAGCTGGTCGATATGGGGAGAAAGGACCTGGCTATGCCCGTAGCAGCCCAGCTCCGGGCGCAGGTCGTCGACCGGGATCATCAGGACGTTCAGGCGTTTGTCGGTCGCCGCCGTAGAACCGGACAAGCCGGGCCGGGCCCAGGCCGCGGCGGCACTCCAACCGAGGGTCTTCATGAAGCTGCGTCGAGAGAGCAAACCCATCCTGTTTCCTCATTCTCAGAAGAAGGTACGTGCATCGGGCGCAGGAGCGAGGACTGTCGCCCCTACCGACTATCGGCCGGATCCGCCGTCCACTTGACGGCGTTCAGGATCATCCGGGCAATGCCGTTATCTTGATAGTCCGAGGCCGCATGTCCGGGCATGAAATAGACAATGGTCCCCCGGCCCTGCCTCTTGATCCAGGCGCCGCGGTCCTGCATGTAGGTCCGATTCGTCCCTTGGTCGTGGTAGACGAGGCCGCAGAGAACGGTCTTCTCGCGGCCGTCCGTGAATTTGTGGTTGATGAAGACCTCCGAGTCGCTCTTGAGAGTGATGCTCGGATATGCGCCTTCGGCGCTGGGGTAGTCCGACGGCGTGTAGAGGACCGGCTCGCCCCAGTCCACCTGGAAGCTCGTGATGTAGTGACGGGGATGCAGATTGACCAGCGACCAACTGGAGGCTTTGTAGGCGTAGCCCCCGGCGTCCATGGGGCCCTGATCCAGGCGGATGCCGAGAAAGTCGAAGTAGAACTTGTTGGCGGCTTTCACCCGGCTGATGGAATGGTGCAGACAGATCAGCTTTCCACCTTCTTGCGTGTAGTCGATGATCGCCTTCTCGGTCGCTTCGGCGAGGTTCCGGTGGACAAAGACAATCACCGCCCGATACCCGGACAGATCCTTGGGCAACGCGGTCTGCTCGACGATGGTCACGGCAGCGTCGCCCTGTTCCCGCAGGAAGTCCGCCAGCACCTTCATCTGGGGCAGCTCATCCTGGATGATGAGGACCTCCGTCAGTCGAGCCGGCGCCAAGCCCAGGGCCAGATCGATACCGACCACCATCATCAGCAGAGCCGCGTCTCTCGGCTTGAACAACCGTCCTATCATCATTGGTCTCCATCAACCACAGGACATGAAGAAAATCCGAAATTCGAATCTCGAAATCCGAAACACACCGCCTTGCGGAGAGATCAATCCCAATGACTAGACCGGAAGAAAATCCAAAACGGGCAGAGCCCGGTCCGTGGTTTTGATCATTGGAATTTCGAATTTGAAATTTGTTTCGGATTTCGAGATTCGAATTTCGAATTTCCCTGCACTACGGTCCGGCGATCTTTCTCTGGGCGGCCAGGCAGACGAGGCGGCCGTCCATCGTGGCAAGGTACAGGCGACCGCCCACGGCGATCATTCCGTCGAAGACCGGCACGGCGTCGAGCTTGTGCTCGGCGAGCTTGGCGCCGTCGGCGGCGTTGACGGCCCACAGCAGGGCGCCGCGTCGGCCGTCCAGGGCCCGCACCTGCTCATCGAGCTGCGCGCGGATCTCGGGCTCCAGGTACCGGCCCCAGGCCTGGCGCTCGTCCACCACGTCGGGCGGGCCGGCGACAAACAGGGTCTTGTCCGCCAGCACCATGGCGCGGGCCAACAGCGGCGGGTGCTCGCGGAGCCATTTCGGATCGACGGCGGATTGCTCCGCCCGACTCAGCTCCGTGACGCGGGCGTGCCAATCGACCACGCCCTGCTTGGCCTCCTTGAGCTCCTGGACCCGTTGCGGCGGGACCTGTTTGGCGGAGGCGAAGAGCCGGTACTCCAGAACCGACGAGTTGCACAGGTACTCCGGGTCGCGGGCGTAGCCGTACACGTGGTCGTCGTCGAACACCAGAATCCGGCCGGTCGGCACGCGCCGCCCGGGGATGAACCACTCGCCCCAGCCCTCGCCGGCGTTCTTGCCGTAGATCCAGTAGGCCCGGTGGAACCACGTGTCGTCCAGCAGGCCGACGGGCGAGAACAGGTGCGGATAGCCGTCCTGATCCTCCTGCGGCTCCGGCTCGATCTTCAGACGCTGCCCCTGCAAGTCGAACCGCTGCGACCGCATGTAGATCGTCTGCCCGTCGCTCGACAGGATATCCGGCAGCGCCACCGGCATCTTCTTCTGTTTGATGAACGCCTGGAGGTTCTTGCCGGTCCCGGGGTCCTTGTCGTCGAGGATCGTCTCGGAAATCTTGCGCCCGGTCGTCGGATCGAGCCGCAGAAGCCGCAGGCCGCCGTCGAGGAACATCGACCGCCCGGCCACGCAATACAACGTGTCGCGGGCGTCCCCCTCCGCGGTCCGTGATCCGGCATCCGGGCCACGAGTCACCGGCCACGGGCCACGAGCTATCAGGACGCTGCCATGCACGGGCCAGACACTCTCCACCTGCTCATAAGCCACGTGGTACCGCTCCGCGGGCGCCGCGCGGAACCGCCAGGCGAGGACGCCGTCGGAGGCCCGCAGACAGTAGACCCAGCCGTCCGCGCCGCCGAAAAGGACATGACCCTGGTAAAGGGTGGGAGGCGAATCGATTCGTCCGCCGGCCGTATAATGCCAGAGCTTCTCTCCCTTCGCGGCATCCACCGCATGGAGGGTGTGCTGGTCGATGGCGGCCACGAAGAGCCGCGTCCCGTCGCTGGTCAGGCTCGACAAGCGGCCGCCGATCGTCGAGCTCCAGGCGGGAGACAGTTGCGCGGGCACGGCCTCTTTCGTACGCCCGCTGCGCCCGACGTCGTTGCGGTATGTGGGCCAGGAACCGCCAACGGCCTGGGCCGACGAAGCACCGATCTTGCCGTAGGCGGGTCCTTTCTCCAAGCGGTCCTCCTCGGAGACTCGCACCGGTTCCTGCGACGGCCGGGCCGGGGCCAGGGCACAAAAACCGGACAGCTTCGACTGGTAATAGCACGCGCACGAATGCGGCGTCGCGTACACGAGCCCATTACACGGCATCATGCCATAGACGCAACTGCCGCGGACCCAGTGGTGGATCTGCCAGCGCTGCGTCTGCGGGTCGATGAACTCCGTGCCGATCCAGGACGGCATGAGGTACTTGTCCGTCGCCTTGCTCGGGTAACACCGCTGGTGCATCACGGCGAACGGATCGATATTCGGCAGGAATTCCTTGCAGATCTCGCCCGTGTGGGGATCGCGTCCCGTGAAAGTGCCCGTGGATTTGGCGGCGGCACTGGCGATATCGCCCGACCAGACCAGGCCGTCCATCACCAGCACGTCCTCCGGGCAGAAGTGGCCGGACGGATGCAGCGTCGCCTCCCAGAGCAGTTCCCCGGTCTCGCCGGCCAGGGCCGCCAGTTGGCGCCCGCCGCCGGAATACAGGACCACGCCGTCGTAGAGAACCACGTTGGGCGACCAGCCCGTGGGGACCAGCTTGGCCCGGATCACGGAGCTGTTGCGCCATTTCTCTGCGCCCGTCATCTGGTCGAGACACACGACCGCGTCGCCATCGTGAAAGACGACCCGCTGCCCGTCGGCCGCCAGGGTCAAGGGCATGATGCCCCGCGTCTGCTGCCAGAGACATTGGCCGCCGGCGGCGTCGAGCGCCATCAGCCGGCGGGGCCGCTCATCCCAACCCCAACGGGAGCTGGCGCGCTTCTGCTCCGTCCAGCAGTGGGCGTTCTCTTCGCGGTAATCGACCAGCCTGTAATCCGGATTGACCGCCAGCAGGAGCAGGCCGTTGGAGCAGAGGATCTCCTCCGCGGTGGTCGTCTCGGCGTACGTGCGCAGCGTCTTACCCGTCGCGGCGTCGATCTCGCTGACCGGCGCGTCGATGCCCAGGGTCACATAGACGCGATCGCCCATCGCGACGAGCCGCCGGGGCAGCAGGGCCGGACCGCTCTTGAGCGGCCACAGATGGTTATACCAGGTCTCGATCGGCCGCTTCCACAGCAGCGTGCCGTTGAAGGCGTCGCGAGCCGCCAGCACCCATTGGGGCGGCAGTTGAATCGAGGCCTTCGGTCCTTCATCGATGATATAGAAGATGCGGCCGTGGGCGGAGACCAGGGCACTGAGACTGGCCATGTGGTCGTGATGCCGCGCCCAGCGCGGGCTGCCCACCCATTGCATGTGTCGCGGCGGGCCCACCACCTGGTCGTGCGCCACCGCGTTGCCGGCGGCGTCGTGACGATAGTGCGTCCAGTGGTCGATCTCCTCGGGCCAGGGCTTGACGGATTTGTGCCATTGCCCTTCCTGCCGCACGTACGCCACCCCGTGGGGCGCCAGCACGCGCATCACCTCGTCCAGGGACAGATCGCCCGGATCTTCGGCAATGACCAGGTTCACCAGGTTGTCGATGTACGGCAGGCGCGTTCCCTCCCAGGGCACGATGGAGACCCGCCCGTACAGGCCCTGCGCCCGAATGGATTCCCGCGCCCGCTGCACGTTCGCGGCGCGGCTGTCCAAGCCATGGACCAGATAGCTCTCGCCCGCTCCCAGGGCGGCGGTCAACGTCCCGTCGCCGCAGCCGACATGGACGATCAGGCCGCCCTTGATCCCGGTGGCCTCCAGGATCCCGGCCGCCTGTTGGTCGGAGGCCGGAGATGGGATTGGCTGGGCGGCGGCAGCGACACCGATGATCCCTAGCCACATGAGGCTGACGCGGCAGAATGTTCGTTTCTGCATGACCGTACCTCCTTCTGGTAAGACCGTGGACCGTTGCACCTGACGTGCGGCGTCCTATTCTACTGCGAGTCCGGCCCAGTGACAAGGAGCCGCCCAACGCGAAGTCTTGCGCTGGGGACGGAAGAAGGAAAAAAGCAAACGCCCGCGCGCGGGTCTTACTTTTGACTTTTTACTTTTTCCTTTCTTCGCCGGGCGGTCGGAGGAGGCGGTAGATGTTCACGTATCCTTGGGGCCGCCCCGCCTGCCCTACGAACCGATACGGCGGCGTCACCTTCTGCGGATCGCCCAGGTGCCCGATGTTCACGTGCAGATTCATCAGCCGGTAGCCCGTGTGATCGGTGCTCATCCCTTCTCTCGTCGCCCACACAACGTACGTGAGATCCTGCTTATGGCAGACCTCGATGAACTCCGAGGGACTGTCGGCCGCGGGCAACGGCACGATCTGGTCCGCGGCCTGGGGTGCAAACAGTCGGACCGTCTGGGCCATGTAGACCCCCATCTTCTCGCCCGGCCTGGCGTGGGCCTGATACCACCTTGCCAGGTCCCGGAACTCGCTCTCCCGCAGTCCGTCGCCGAGGAGGGGCGCCAGGCTGAACTGATTCGACACGATCGCCACGCTCATCACGGCCAGAATCGCCAGCTCGCGCCCCAGCGCCCGGCGCCGGTAGACGAAGACGCGCCCGGCGAAAACCAGGGTCGCCACGCCCAGGGCCACCCACGGCAAAGGCACGGATCGGGGGCTGATCCGGGCCACCCGCGGCAGCAGCTCCAGCAACCAGCACAGGTAACCGATCGCTCCTACCACGATCACGATCTGCAATCCGATCGCCAATAGCCGCGGCACGCGCGACGGCTCGCAGGACGTCGTGCGTCGCGCGTCGTGCGTGGCCTTAGAGGGTGTGTGAGAAGCCAGCCTTCTCTGGGTGGCATCGGCGGGTGGCAGCGGCAAGGCCGTAGGCTTTGCGCAGGCCTTGCCGATGGCGGATGGACGAAACCATCGGCAAGCTCCGAAGACTCCGCTTGCCGCTGCCACCCAGCCGTGCGTGGCCTTGACGAGGCCACCCGTTTCACACACCCTCTTACTCGCGACGAGAGACGAGCGACAGGCCAGCGCCCAGGCCCCCTGCAGGCCGAACAGACAAACCAGCAACGCGATCCAGAAGATCGGTGCGTGAAACCTCTGGATCGGATAGGGGTAGAACGCATGCACCAGGAAATACGGAACGAAGAACAGCATCAGCGGCAACAGGCGCCACTGGCGCTGCCGCACGCCGTGGATACAGCCGAAGACAAAGCCGCTCAGCGCCACGCCCTTGCTGAGGGTCTCCACCGTCGCCGCCCACGCCCGGGAGCTGTACAGGAGAGGACGAAACCCCACGGTCCACAACAGTTGCAGGTGTTTGACGATGCCCGTGCGGCTCTCGACCGACTCCGTGAATCCTTTCGCGTACTGGTTCCCGAACAGGACCCGCAGATAGTGGTGCGGTTCCGACCCCCAGTGCAGGATCGTGCCCAGCATCCAGAGGCCCAGCGGCACGGTCGCCAGCACGGCGTAGGCCAGAGCCCGGAGGCGCTGGCGTCGATCCCGGCGGTGCAGGACGTCCAGCAAGAGCGCCGACGGGATCAGGACGGCCGCCTCGTAGCGAACCATGGCGGCGATCCCCGCGAACGCATAGCACCAGCTCGACCGGCGGAACATGAAGAAGAACGTCAGCAGAATGAAGAACAGATAGGTCGTCTCCATGATCGGCTGGGTGAGCAGGAATACCGTCCAGGAGTTGAGGGCGGCCAGCAGGGCCAGCCACACGGCCGCCCGGCCCACCACGGGCCGGCCCACCAGGTACAGCAGCACGACGCTCAGCGGGTGGAGCAGGGCGTTCAAGAGCCACCCGGCGGTCAGGTCCGGGTGCGGCCCGCCGACCACGTGCGACAGTGACGCCTGCAAGAGCCCCACCACCGGCGCCTGCAGAAAACGGGCCGGCAACTGCAGGGACAGCAGATCGTGCCCCACGCGCACGATGTCCGGAAAATCCGCGATCGGGGAAACGGTGTGCCCGAAGTACAGCACGGACTGATAGACGCCGAGGCCGAAAAGAGCCAGCACGACCAGGATCTCGAGCTGCTTTTCTCTCTGCTCGATCGGGCCGGAGGCCGCGAGCCGTGACCCGTGCTCCGTGACCCGTGCTCCGTGGCCCGTGCTCCGTGACCCGTGCTCCGTGGCCCGTGCTCCGTGACCCGTGCCACGAGCCACGGGCCACGAGTCACTCCTTTCGGGGCACGAGTCACGATCCCTTGGTCCCGCTGGATGTCGTTTGTGATTGCTCATGGGGGTCTCAGTCGATTCTCCGCAATTCGATGGTCTGAAACAGGCCCACCGCGCCATTGAGCGGGTACAGGACGTATTCGATTCCTTTGATAAACCCGTACGCCCAGGAAGGGACGATCTGGCGCAGGGTCAACCCGCCGCTGAGCAGGTATCCCAGCGGCGTGTGATGGCGCAGCCGCACGATTCGCAGCGCCGGAAACTGGCGCTCGAATACCTCGCGGTCCCGCCGGAAGATGATCCAGGGCAGCGCCCCGTTGGCGTCCGCCAGCGGCCCGGCGGTCGTGCGGCTCCATGGGGCCTCGGGGTCGAACGCTTCATGGTGGAAGTTCCGGAAGAGGAACCTCGCCCACAGCGTGTTGGCCGGCTCGATCATGACCACCTGGCCGCCGACCTTCAGGCACCGCAGCGCCTCCCGGAAGAAACTCCGCGGATCGCCGATATGATGCAGAACGTCGATCAGGAAGAAGGCGTCCACGCTCCCTTCGTCCCACGGCATCTGGGTCGCCGAAAACACCCGGTCCACGTGCGGCAGCTCCAGCACGTCGGAGGTGATGACGTTGCCGATGACCTCCTTGATAAAGCCGCCGCCGCTGCCGAGTTCCACCAGGACCTTGCCCTGCGGCTCGGGGACCGCCCGCAGGAACTGCCGGTAGAACTCCAGATATACCCGCCGCAGAAGCGGTTTGCTCTGAATGATCCGGGCGTGCACGCCGGTACGGGCCGCCTCGTCGAGAGCCTCGATCCCCTTCGTTTCCGGCAGCCGGAGCCACTCGATGATCTTCCTGCACCCTTGTACGTTCTGCATGCCCGGCTGCCCCGCTTATCGTGTCAACTCCGCCTTGCGGAAATGTCCCACTTCGTACACCGCGCCCACGGCGCTGCGCATCTGCACGGTACGCGCCTCCCGCAAGAACCGGCCCGCCGTCTCGTGGACATCGCGCTCCGTGCTGAAGTGGTGCCGGCGGATGTCGCAGCCCAGCAGCCGGAAGAGGACCACCATGATGCCGCGCTCGATCGGCACGCCGTAGACGACCTGGCCGTCCGGTTTCAGCACGCGGGAAATCTCTCGGAAAGCCCCCTCCAGCTCGACCGGCTTGAGGTGCTCCAGGATGCTGATGAGCAGCACCGTGTCGAAGAAGCCGTCCTCGTACGGCAGGGACAAGACGCTGCCGTTGCACAGGCGGGTCTCGATGCCCAGCCCCTGGAACACGGCCTCCACCTCTCCTATGTTCGCCGTCAGGTCCAGCCCGTGGATCTCGTCGTACATCTCGTTCAGGTTGCAGAAGGCCACCCCCGAGCCGAACCCGACCTCCAGGACCCGCGCGCCTCCGGTGCACTCCGTCAGGCACAGCTCGATCCGCCGCCGGTACAGCTTCCCCAGGACCGGCCAATAGTAGAACCGCAGCGGATCGTCCCGGTTGACCCCCGCGTAGCGGCGGTACGGCAGGAGCTTCAGGGTCTGCCTGCCCCCACTGGCCGGCGCTCGCTTCACGGGCGTCCTCCCAGCCACTTGATCTTCTTGAAGGCGACCCAGCTCATCTTCAGCAGCAGCCAGCCGTGCGTGAACCGCCGGATATTCGTCTGCCCGTACGTTCGGGCGCGATACGTGACGGGAACCTCCACGACCTTGAGGTTCTGCTTCACCGCCCCGAAGATCAGATCGAAGTCCCCGAACGGGTCGAAGTCTCCGAAATACCACCGGTTCGCCTCGATCAGCCGGTAGTTCTCCCGGCTGAGCATCTTCGTCCCGCAGAGCGTGTCGCGGAACCGCTGGCCCAGCAGCCACGTGAACAGGCTGCTGAAGAACTTGTTGCCCAGCAGATTCAGGAACCGCATCGCCTCCCGCTGCATCGGGTACACCAGCCGCGAGCCGTTGATGAACTCGCCGCGCCCGTCGCGCAAGGCCCGGTAGAACTTGGGCAGATCCTCCGGCGGAGCCGTCAGGTCCGCGTCCTGGATCACCAGCACGTCCCCGGTCGCCGCGGCGAAACCTTTCCTCACGGCGTCTCCCTTGCCGATTCCCTGGCCCTGCCGGATCAGCTTGATGTTCCGCTGCGGATGCTCCTGGATCTGACGCTCGATCTCCTGGGCCGTGCCGTCCGTGCTGTTGCCGTCGACGAAGATGATTTCCGTCTCTCTGCCCATCGGGGGAATCCGTCGGATGGCATCCTCAATGTTGCCCCGCTCGTTCCGGCACGGCACGATCACCGACACCGAAAGCTGGGCATCGCTCTTCGGCGCCGGGGCCGGACGCGCGATCACCAGGTTGACCAGGTTGAAGTACCGGAACACGGGCAGCAAAGAAAGCAGGTAATTGCAGACGACCGTCAGCGGCCAGATGCGCTTGGGCAGCAGCACGTGCGAGCCGCTGCGGATCACGTCGTAGCCGCTCAATTCCAGCAGGTTGGCGATGTCCGGCGTCGGCAGCCAGTTCTGGTACGCGTCGGCCCGCCGGAGCTTCACGAGCGAGCCCAGCCGCAGAACGGACTCCCACAGGTGGCTGTAATAGGTCACCACCATCCGCGTGTGTTCCCCGCAGTGGCGGCGCGCCCGCTCGAACACCTGCTGAATATCCTGCCACTGCCCCAGCGAGTTGCAGATCAGAATATAATCGAATTCCTCCTGCAACTCGAAGTCCTGCGGCGCCATCGTGTGAAAGTGCAGACCGGGAAACCTCTGCCGTGCCGTCTCGATCAGCACGGCGTCGCCATCGATTCCCACGCCGTACGACGGGTTCACCGCCGCCAGAAGATCCCCGCACTCACAGCCGATGTGCAAAACACGGCTGCCCGGCCGGACCACGAAGCGGTAGATCTTCTCCAGCCACCCGTAGTAATACGCGTTTCTCCGCCGCCACTTGAGGGCCGGACTGGAAGCTCGAATATCGAAATCCGAAATCCGAAACAAATTCGAGACCCAAAGCACAAATGACCGAAACGCTGGCGCCGGTCGATGGATCCGTTTTGAGTTTTGCGTTTTGAACATTGGCATTTGTTTCGGATTTCGACATTCGGATTTCGAATTTTTCCTGTCAATATGGTTTATCGAACGGCTCGGTCCGGCCGGCCAGGGATGCGATCTCCTCCGGCGACAGGGTCCGGTCGTAGAAGCGGACGTCGTCGATCCGGCCGGTGAAGGTGCGGCTGATCGTGGTCCCGTCGGTCCCGAGCCAGGCGCCGATCAACCCGTCGCCCCGCGTGACCGTCGCGGGCGCCGCCAGGGTCCGGGAGGCTTCCTTCAGGCCGTTGAGCCAGAGGGCGAATTCCGTCGGCGCGACGGTGACCGCCACGTGGTTCCACTGATTGGTCTTGGCGATCGATATCCCGTTCAGGTCGCCGCCGGCGAGGCCGTTGATGCCGGCGTTGACCTTGCCGTAACTGTACCGCCAGTGCAGGTCCCCGGCCTCCCAGCCGTTGGCGTGGAAGAAGCTCTCGAACTGGATCGGCACCGGATTGACCGCCGTATTGACCCACATGGCGATCGTCTGGGCGTTGCCGCTGCCGAGCAGGGGCACCGCCACCGCGTCGCCGATCCCGTCGAGATAGACCACCTGCCCACGGACCGGATCGCTGACGACCGTGGCATCGCCCCGGGCGGTGGCGTGGCGGGTCCCGGCG
>VGYL01000060.1 GCA_016872975.1 Planctomycetota bacterium | reverse complement strand
GTCTCGACCTGCCGGCGGTTGCCGGATTCGTCGTACTTGCCTTCCCAGACCAGTTCCGTGCTCATCTGGGACAAAGGATGCGGATTCCCCGGACCCCACTCGCTCATCGGCTGCTTCCTTCCTGACTGACTAACGGCAACTCCCTGGGGCTGCGCCCAAATCATCCATAATACCCGGCCATCGTTCCGCCACATCGCGGCCTCTCAACCCTGTTACGCCCCTGGATTCGCCCGAATCCTACTGTCTCTTCTCGGCCAAGGCAAGCGTCTTGATCGTTCCGCTCAACATTCTCCCGGAGAGCCAAACACCACAGCCGCAGGCTCATCGAGACGAGCAGCGGCTTTGGGCCTGGTCCGGGCACGCAGCACGTGGTTGAAGATTCGCGTGGCAAAGGGCATCAGGCCCAGGCGGACGATGGCGACCCATAACGGATCGACCTTCATCCACGCGATGTTGTAGGCCAGGCGTTTGGCCGGGCCCGGCAGGCCGAGGGAGCGGCGCAGGATCGAACTGCAGGTCAGGAACTCGCGATAGGCCCGCTGGTGGCCCGACTCAAGCTGCTCGGGCGTCATACGCCGCGGACGAAACACGGCGTGGTCGGTATCGTAGTACTCCCACCGGCGGTGCAGGAGGCGGCCCTCGGCGTCGAGACGCTCGAAGGCCCGCGTGCCGGGCAGGGGCGTGAGTACGTGAAAGGTCGCGGTCAGGATCTTGCCCTCGACGGCGAATTCGACGGTGCGTTCGAAGATGTCCGGCCCATCGCAGTCAAAGCCGAACACGAAGCTGCCGTTGATCATGATGCCCGCCTCGTGAAAGCGCCGGCAGGCCTCGAGGTAGTTCGTCGTGGCGTTGACACCCTTGTTGTTCGCCCGCATATTCTCCGGCGCAATCGATTCAAAACCCACAAAGAGACTCCGGCAACCGGCCGCGTACGCCTCGTCCAGATAGGCGGGGTCCCGCGCCACGTCCAGCGAGCCGGCCGCCTGCCACACGATCCCGGAACCGCGCAGCACCTCGAAGAGGGCCCGCGCATACGGCCGGTTCGCCAGCAGGTTGTCGTCCAGGAAGAAGACCAGGCCGTCCTCGACGGTCGCCAACTCCCGCTCGACCGCGGCGATCGGCCGGGCCTCGTAGTACCGGGGGCCCCAGAAGCTGCTCTTGTAGCAGAAGTCACACGCATGGGGACAGCCGCGCGAGGTGACGATCGTATTGCGTATGAGATAGGCCCGCGGATTCATCAGGTCGCGCCGGGCCAGGGGCACCAGTGCCGCCGAACCCTCGCGCCGGCCCTGGTAGATTCCCTGGAGTCGGCCCCTCTTGAAGTCCTCCAGGATCTCGGGCCAGGCCGTTTCGGCGGGCCCGGTGCAGATCGCGTCGGCGTGCTGCAGCGCCTCCTGGGGCAGACTCGTCGGATGCAGACCGCCCAGGACGACCTTGGCCCCTCGCGCCTGCCAATGCGCCGCCAGGGCGTAGGCCCGCCCGGCACAGGAGATATACGTCTGGATGCCGACCAGGTCCACGTGCCCTGCGACCTCGGAGCTTTCGACATGCTCATCCCGCACCAGGATGTCCCACTCGTCCGGCGGCGTCATCCCGGCGATCGTCAACAGGCTCAACGGCGGAAAGCGCGAGTACTTGATCAGGCGAAAGGCATAGTTGTCCAGTTGCTGCAGGGACGGCAGAATCAACAGCAGTCGGCGTCTCATGGGTCTACCCTTTGTCATATGATGTACTTTGTGTCGCAAAGTATTGTTCCAAAAAATATATGCGCCGGCGTCATTTTTGTTCGTCCCTGGGCTGGGCCCCTTTCTCGATAATCTTGCGCAGGGTCTCGACATAGCGGCGAAAGGCCTCCTGCCCGACGGCGGTCAGACGCAGTGCGGTATACGGCCGGCGTCCCTTGAAGGTCTTGGCGATCTCAACGTAGCCGGCCTTCTGAAGGCTCGTGGCATGCGCGCTGAGGTTGCCGTCGCTCAGTCCCAGCGTTGCCTTCAGCTCGTTGAAGCTCATCTCGGGCGCCACGGCCAGTGCCGACACGATGGCCAGGCGCACGCGCTCGTGGATGATCGGGTCGATATCATCAGGTTTGATGGAATCGTTCATGTCGATAGCCCTGCCCTGCGTTTACTGATGACATAGAGGCCGAAGGCGATGTGGAACCAGCCGAAGGACAACGCCGCCGTGATGACGCCGTACGGTTGCAGGAACATGATGGAAGCGACGCCGGCCGCGATGAAGGCCATTCCCAGGGTCCGTGGTGCACGGACCGAGAACAGTCCCGCCGTATACACGCCCGTGCCGTAGAGCATCATCCAGACCGGCGCGATATACTGGATCTCCTGCGCTCGCATCTGCGTGGGCGACAGGAACTTGACGGTCAGCACCATCGCCACAACCACGCTGGGGGTCAGCGAAAAGAATGCCAGCCTGGCCGAGCGGCCTTTCGGCGAGATGCCCTGTCTCTTGGCCTGCAATTGGGCGAAGTGAATCTCGGCAACCACGCCGCCAGCCCCGATCAGGAACCACATCACACAGAAGGCGATCTGCCCGTTGAGAGAGAGATCCAGCAGCGCGGCGAAGTCGATGGGCGTGAAGCTGGGGCCGCGGACCGAGCGGAACATGAGATAACTGACCAGACAGCCACCCAGGACCATCAGCCCGCCGAGGATGGCCGAGGCGCCCGGCAAGATCGTCCACAGGGTGGCCCGCTCCATGATGCGCTGGATTTCCTGCATGCGGCTTTGGGCTTCATCGCGATCCATAGCTGCTACCTCCACTAGGAAACACTCTATTATACAAAGTAGTTTATCATGTGGAGGTAATCGCGGCAAGTTCTTTTTCGGAAAAATCTTGAGCCGCCCCCGGGCCGCTGCGGGAATCGCCCTGCCGGGGTACGGCACCGGGAGGTAGATGGAGGTAGATGGAGGTCAGGAGCTCGGCTTCTGGGGTGATTCGAGGGTCGTTGAGATACTCTTCCCAAGTACGTCATTGCGAGGAGCTTCAGCGACGAAGCAATCTCTACTCTATGGTCTCAGGACTGGCGAAATGCCGTACCAGGCCTTTGGCTTTGGGGAGAACGACAACGGGGGCCCGGTTCTGGATTCACGCATGCCTTCAGCGGACGAAGCCGAGCTTGGTGGGCAACCACATCGAGATTTCCGGGATGAAGGTGGTCAGCAGCAGGGCCACGATCATCGCCAGGAAAAAGGGCAGGATGGGCCGGATGACCCGGGTCACGGTCGTTTCCGCAATACCGCAGCCGAGGAACAGGCACGTGCCGACCGGCGGGGTGCACAGACCGATGCACAGGTTCATGATCATGATGATCCCGAAATGCAGCGGGTGGATGCCCAGGTTCTGAACGACCGGCAGGAAAATCGGCGTGAAGATCAGCACCGCCGGCGTCATGTCCATGAAACAGCCGACCACGAGCAGGATCGCGTTGATCAGCAGCAGCAGCAGGACTTTGTTGCTCGTCAGGCCGACGAGGGAGGCGCTGAGGTCCTGCGGGACCCGCTCGGAGGCCAGGACCCAGGACATGGCCATGCTCGTGGCGATCAGGAGAAAAACGACCGAGGTCGTGATGCCGGTCTGGAGCAGGATGCGCGGCAGGTCGCCCAGCTTGACCTCGCGGTAGACCACGACCGCCAGGAAGAACGCGTACAGCACCGCGACTGCGGAGGCCTCGGTGGGCGTGAACCAGCCCAGGAGGATGCCGCCGATGACGATAAAGACCAGGAACAAGGCCGGGATCGCCCGCAGGAAGCGGACGAGGCCCTCGCGGAAGGGGAAGGTCTCGCCCTTGCCGTAGTTGTGCAGGACGGAAGTCACGCCGCTGACGAGCAGCAGGCCCAGGCCGACGAGGATGCCGGGCAGATAGCCGGCCATGAAGATGGCGGCGATGGAGACGAAGCCGCCGGTGGCGAGCGAATAGACGATCATGATGTTGCTGGGCGGGATCAGCAGGCCCGTCGTGGCGGCCGAGATCGTGACGCAGGCGTTGAAGTCCCGGTGGTAGCCCATGCGGTTCATCAAGGGGATCATGAAACCGCCGACGGAGGAGACCGCGGCGGTGGCGGAGCCGGAGATTGCGCCGAACAGCATGCAGGTGACGACGTTGACGTAGGCGAGGCCGCCGCGATAACGGCCGGCCAGGACGTTGGCGAAGTCGATCAGTCGGCGGGCGATGCCGCCGTGGCCCATGAGCAGGCCGGAAAGGATGAAGAAGGGAATGGCCAGCAACGCGAAGCTGTCGATGCCGGTGGCCATGTTGTGCGCGACGGCGGTGAAGGCGGGCACCTCGCCCATCGCCAGGAACGCCAGCACCGTGGCGATGCCCATGCAGAACGCCACCGGGACGTTCAGCAGCAGCAGGACGACGAAGCCGACCACCAGGACCAGAACGGGCAAATCCACGGAGCCTCCGGATTTATGATCTGTAATTCGGAACCATATACTCTACACACCCAGCCTGAATCGGATTGGAATACCCTGACCACCTACCTGTTGGACTTCTTCTTTCTCTTGGCGGACTTCTTCGGTGGAGTCGAGGGCAGAATGTCTACGGCCTTTTCAAAGGGCACCTTAATCACGTTGCTCTCAGGCCCTTCCCGGCGACCCTGTTTCTTGTCTGGCTTCACCATTTTTGATTCTCCCTTGCGCGCTTCCTCGCAGCAATCCTTGCCTTGACGGCATCGGGAATGGTCCTCTTCATGTAGCATGCTACTTTGCCATACGTTCTGCCCTCTAATATGGTTGGTGTGTTGTGCAGTATATCGTCGTATTCGCCGATCTTACTTTCCCACCAACCATCTGGCCTGAGACGGGCCGCATGCGTGTACTCGCTATTGTTGTTCTGATACAATACCACTTTCTCAAATCCCTTTTCAGGCAGACTGTTCATGCCGCAGATTTCAAATCCTACGGCTGCAAGGGCATTGATGAGACCGGCCAGTGCGTAGCCACGGTTCACGCCTGCCGGCCAATACTGCCTTGGTCCCCACCACTCGAACAGATCCCCAACTGCGTACGCAAAGCAGTTGTATGATCTTGTTGGATGGCTATGCCGCTCATAGCCAGTGAGTGCAATGCCTCGAAACAACCTTTCGACATTCCGTGACCTACGGATCATACCTCGTAACCGTTTTCCTTGCCCCATGCTACCCATGCAGCGGCAGACTCATCCAACAGCCCCTTCTTGTTCGGTGGAACAGGATCAGAGCCAGTCAGTGTCTGTAGCACTCCGAACCACCACGCTGGACGGTTCTCCAGTTCTCGAAGTATCAATGGAATCGCAGCCTTACCCATCCGCAATACGCTGCGTATAGAGGGATGATCCATCTTCTGTGCGTCGGAAGAGAACACCGCTGTTTCGCGTTTCCATTTGCTTGCCAGTTGTTCAAAGTCCATTTCCAGGCGAGCAGATGGCATGAGCGGGAAGGCTGTAATGAAGTCCTGCAACGTCACACCAAATGCTGCCGCAGCAGAAGCGCTCAAGGAATAGAGCGGGACTCGCTTCCCTTGATGTATGGCACGACCGTATTCCCCAAGCTGCTTCTTCTTTCGCTGCGCCAAAAGGGTCACATCTGGCAAAGGCACGCTCTTCAGGAAACGCTTAGCGACCTCATACTGTCCACCTTGCATCTGTGGACAGAAATAGTCCAATACGGCCTCAAAAATGGGACTGTTAAGTACAGCCAGATAAACAAACCATTCTTCCGTGTTCAAATCCCTCGATCCCTTCCAAATCCACGCGTTCCCCTGGCGGACTGCATATTCGCCTGCCTCATCAAATGCGAACGCTTCGCGGCCAGCAAAGCTCGTGGAAACCAGACGCGGGCCACCAAACGTATGCCAACTAAGATGAGGCCGCGCTAGTTCCCACCAGTGTCTACCCTGAAGGCGTCCTTGTTCCTGAAGGTTGGATTTGTTCGGTGCCAAGCGAGCGGAATAGAATACTGGCACGAGGCTTTTCAGTTGCGCCTCTGAGGTAATGGTCAGTTTCCTATCGTCGTATGGATAGAACAAAAACTGAGGTGACCGAATACGGCCGCGTTTAATGGTGTCCGCCAATGGGCGAAAGAACCTCCGCTCCGTTGGGTCCATTTGCTGGACAAGTGAGAGCGGCACGACAAACACATGCTTGTCGCCGGTTCGGATACCCAGATGAACGTCAAATAGATCGAGCACAGGCCGAACAACTGCGTCTTGGCTGAATTGCCGAAGTAGTTCCTTCGCACGGGCCGGACGGGGGTTCCAATCGTCGGCATTCAAGGCACTGCTGACTCCGAGCTCCCACCCAGGCCCTTCTGCGTTCTTATCGAATGGTTCTGTGCGCACGGCGCGAATCGCGCGGTCAAGGGCATCGGACTCTGCCATCAGTGTTCGGATACAGCACACACGTTCGGCAGTTCTGCTGATAACAACAAATGCTGGCTCGACGGTAGCATCTTTGAAGTAGCCATAGCCACGAACGCGTCCCAGGACAACCATCCGCCAGTCGGGACCAGAAAGCGATAAGCGTAGCTTTGCCGCTGACTCCGATCCCAACAATGCCGCCGGCAGCACCGTCGCCATGACGGCTCCGGGCCTTAATGTGTGCGCGGCCTTTCCGATAAAGGCAATCGCCGTATCTGCGTGACCGTGAAACAGGTCTGCCAAGCTCCCCTCAATGGCGTTTCGGGTCTTGCTGTCAATCCGCCTCCACGGAAGAAACGGCGGGTTCATGAGGATGATGTCCGGCTCGCCCCATTCCTGCATGAGCGAATCGCCTTTGATGATGTCCGGGGGTGTGGACTCCACCGCAGCAACGGAATCCCGCAGTGCTGAACTAACGGAGGATCGTGTCATCGCAACCGATATTGGCGATGAATCCATGCCTGTTATTTTCATTGCAAGACCGGTGCTCTCCAGTTCGCGAACAGCCTCCACAAGGAAGACACCAGAACCACAGGCCGGATCGAGCACCTTTACGGAGCCTGCGTTGGGATTCAGTCGCCGGAATTCAGTCACTGCCTGTTCTGTTAGGAACCGCGCCAGTGAAGTGGGGGTGTAATGGATATCCGATTGCGCTCTTCCTCGTGGTCTTGGAACTTCATCACGAAGCAAGATAAACAGCTTGGGTTGCGTCTGCAATGGTTCAGCCAACCTGACGTGTGCTTCCTGGAAGAGTGTTCCGCTGGCGTGCCGCATCAGCAGGTATGGGTCCAACGAGTACGGACCGTTGCCGGATAGTAACTGATCTGCAAGATCGCGAATAGGAAGCGCGGCGACCCGCGACGAAAGAGTGCCTGGTTCAATCGACACGCGCCCTTGCCGTGTCAGTTCCGTCAAGACGCCGCCCAGCATTCTCACGTTGTCGGGCATAACTCCTTGCCGTATGGAATCAACCAACATGAGTAGGACGGTGAAGGCGTGTATCGCATCCAAGTCACGGCCGCCATAGTCACGCACTTCTTGCCGAATCGACCGGAAAACGTCCATCGCTCGCGCAATCGACGTCTCGGCGCCGAGAAGTGGAGCGACCTCTATACCCTTCAGCAACGTATCCGCCTCGCGTCCTTCTCGTACATCGCTGGGTTGGTCCCAATTCACACCATAGATGTTCGTTGTCACCTCGTCAACAAGAATCGAGCCGCGCACATTCGCCGACCAAGCCCACTCGATGGGACGCCGGGACTTGAGAAGGGATTGGGCGTCACCGCGCGAAAATGTCAGACTGGATCGCTGTCCATCAAGCAGCACAAAGTGATTGCCCGGCTGGTTCGACGACCGCTGCTTGCCGAAAAGGGGCACCGCAACAAAGCCAAACCGCCTTGCCCAATCCTTTTCAGATGTTGGACTCCATGCAGCCATAATCTGATCCTGTACCACACAGTATGACAACATCGGCGTTGGACCACAAGTGGGAGGACGAAAAAAAATCTGGCTGGGTCACTCCGCATTGCGCCGTTGTGCCTTTCGTGATGGTCTGATAACAAGTCAAGCCAGATCCCTTTTCTCACTGCACGTTCCCTCATTGGGTTTTTCGGCAGAAGGTTGGGTCTGTCAAGTATATTATTCCGTTATGATTTACGATCATTCACGATTGCCGGCAGTACCATTCCACTGACGGCACAAAACGGTCTGGTGCGCCTCCTTATGGCGCGACCTCGTGCTTCTTGCGCAGACCCTGAATCCTTTCCACCAGGCCGATGCTTGCATAGAGCGTTAGAAAGGCCCCGCTGATGGGCACGGCCAGGTACACGTAGCCCATCTTGAGGCGCAGGGCGGGCGATTCCTGGCCCAGCTCCAGCATGCTGGAGACGAGGTCGATGCCGCCGACCACCATCACGAAGAAGGAGAATGCGGCGACGCCTAGGAAGACGATTGCCTCCGTCAACACCCGCGTGCGGACCGGCAGCTTGCCGGTGAAGTAGTCAATCCCGAGATGGGCGCCGCGGTTCAGCGCGACGGCGGCTCCGAGCAGCGCGACCCAGACCAGCAGGAACGTCGCCAGCTCTTCCGTCCGCGTGCTGGGATTCTCGAGGACCAGGCGCGTGAAGACCTGCCACAGGACATCCAGCACGAGCACCGCCACCGCGAGCATGACCAGTACTTCCAGCGAGCGGTCCAGGACCTTCTTGACGGTTCGCAGAACTGCCACTTACTGCACCTCCTGAATCTGGCGGATGAGGTCGCCGATCTCGGTGCCTTCGAACTCTTTCCAGACGGTCTGCACCGAGGCGCGGAACGGGGCCAGGTCGGGCCGAACGATCTTGGCGCCCGCCTCCTGCACGGTCTTGAGGTCCGCCTCCTCGGCCTCGGCCCAGAGCTGCCGCTGGTACGCGACGGACTCGTCGACCGCCTCCTGGAGAATCCGCTGCTGCTCGGGCGTCAGATGGTTCCAGACCCGCGTGCTGATCACGAGGACATCGGGCAGCCGCGTGTGTTCGTCGAGGCTGTAGTAGCCGCAGACCTCGTAATGCCGCGACGTGCGGAACGACGGCGCATTGTTCTCCGCGCCGTCGACGACGCCCTGGTCGAGGGCGGTGTAGAGCTCGCCCCAGGGGATGGGGGTGGGCGAACCGCCCATCGCCTGGACCATCTTGATGGACATGATGCTGTTCTGGACGCGGATCTTCAGGCCCGTCAGGTCGGCGGGCTTCTCGATCGGCCGCTTGGCGTAGAAGCTGCGGGCCCCGGCGTCGTAGTAGCACAGGCCGCGCAGCCGCTTGGACTCGCCGGCCAGCAGGAGTTTCTTACCGCTCGGGCCGTTGCAGACCTTCCAGAAATGCTCGGCGTCGCGGAACAGGTAGGGAATCCCGAAGACCCGCATCTGCGGCACGAACCCCTCCATCGGGGCGCTGGAGGTCTTGGTCATGGCCAGGTAGCCCAGTTGCAGGGCCTCGATGCACTCCTTCTCGTTGCCGAGCTGCTCGTTGGGGAAGATCTCGACCCGCATCCGCCCGCCGGACTTCTCATGGACCTTCTCGGCCATGAAGACCATCCCCTTGTGCACGGGGTGCGAGACGTCCAGACCGTGGCCGAGCTTGAGGATCACCGCGGGCCGGGCCCACGCGGGGTAAGAACGCAAGCGGGAAATCTGAAGCCGCGCGGCGCAGAAATCCCAAATCCGAAATCCGAAATCCGAAACAAATTCAAATGACCAAAATCCCAATGACCAAAACGCTGACGCCGCGCGAAAGCCTCGTTCATGTCCCTGCGAGAAGCGCAGCGACAAAGCAATCTCAGAGGGTGTGTGAAGAGCCGGTTCTACGTGGCATGGGCTTCCAGCCCCTGGATCATCGGCAGGATGCCGATGCCACGAAACCCCACGGGCAGGATGCCCGTGCCACTTTTCATACACGTTCTCAGACCGCGTGCCGGGAGATTGCTTCGCTCCGGTCGCAATAGCATGTCTGGAAATTTGAATATTCGAGCTTGTTTCGGATTTCGGATTTCGAATTTCGGATTTCTTGGCGCCGCGGGATCGTCTGGTCATGTCGTCCAGGTCCCACTGGCTCGGATCGAACGGGGCGTACGTCGGCTCGACCTGGGGATATCCGCCGACCTCCTGCTCGCTGTCGATGATCTGTCCCTGCCCGCTGAGGGCCTCGGCGACGATGCGGCGGTCCACCGCATCCCGGTCCCACGGCCGTGCGCCGGCGTGGGCCAGGACGTCCTGCTTGATCTGGGCGGCCGGCAGGGCCGTCAGCTCCGGCGGCCAGAAGGGCTGCAACCGCAGCACGCGGCATTCGCCCGGCTCGGCCCGGGGGTCGATCTCCACCAGGGGAACGACGCCGAGGGCGCCGACGGTCAGGTTGTCGGACAGGAAGACCTCGCTCGGGCCGCCGCGATGGTGACGAAAGAATGAGATCGTCCCCGAGGTCGAGGGGCCCGGCTCCAGGACGTTGCCCACGATGACCATCTGCCCGGTCGCATAGGAACGCTCGCCCCACTCGGTCGGCACGAGGGCATAGTGCATGGCCCGGGTGCCGGGATTGTAGATGTAGTTATTCACCACGGCGCCCCGGGCGCCGCCCTTGAAGAGCGGATTGCGGTCCCGGTTGTGCGCGTACAGGTTGCCGACCAGGGCGATCTCGGTGCAGTTGTCGTGGATGAGCGAGCCTTTGGAGTGCTCGCCCTTGGCGTGGGTGGAGCGGCTCAGGCCTTCGGCGATGATGCAGTTGCTGAAGGTGATCGTTCGCGAGGTCCCGCGGCGCCACTGCTCAACGTCCTGGCCCTCGAAGCGCGGGCCCGAGGCGCTGAGGTTCTCGTCGGTCGCCCAAGTGCAGGAGCAGTGATCGACGATGACGTTGTGGGCGCCGGTGGTGGAGATCGCATCGACTTCCCAGCCGCTGTTCTTGGCGCGTCCGGCCTCGCCCGGACGGACGCGGATGTGCCGGACGATCACGTCGTGCGTTTGGATGCCGATCCCCCCGCGGATGAAGGTGATGCCCGGACTCGGGGCCGTCTGGCCGGCGATCGTCACGAAGGGCTCGGCAATGCGGATCGACCGGCCGCCGAGATCGATCACGCCGCCGACCTCGAAGACGATAATCCGCGGGCCTTGAGCGCCGACCGCCTCGGCAAACGAGCCCGGGCCGCTGGCTTGGAGATTCGTGACGCGGAGAAGGCGTCCGCCGCGACCACCCGGCGTATAGGCGGCCCAGCCCACCGCCTCGGCGAAGGCCTTGGTTGGTAGTGTGCTCGTAAGAGCATAAGAGATAGCGTCTGACGACGCCACTACCAACGCCAGGATGCAGAGGGCGAGCAGTGTCTTTGCGTTCATCGGTTGACCTCGTCGCAAAGGGTTCACGGGGAGCGAATCATGCTACCGCTTGCGGCCCCAGATCATCACGTCGTCGAGGTTGCCGGTGTCGTCGAAGGTGCCGAAGCCGAGACCGCCCCGGAGGAAGGTCTTGTCCACGGCCCGCATGATCGGCTTGTCCATATCGTCATAGAAGACCTCGATCGCACCGCTGGCGGTGTCCCGCACGATCCGCACATCGTGGAACCCGGTGCTCCAGTCGGTGCCGTCGGTCCGCTCCCTGGCAATGGAGACCCGCGGGGCGCCGTTGACGATGAAGATCGAGTTGGCCGCGGCGTCCGCTTTCGTCGCGATGTGCACGTAATAGAAATGCGATGGGTCCTGGTAACCGAAGAGGATGACCATGTCGCGATGGCCGTACTCGCGGCTCGTCTGCTCCATGCGGGCCTGGACGACGAAATCCGAGACGCTCAGGTCCTCGATCCGGGCCAGATTGACCGGCGAACGGACCGGCGGCACGTACTTGCTCTGCCGATGCTGCGAATACACGTGCCCGTTGCCCCGAGGGACCACCTTCCAGGCATTGGGATCGGTCGGGACCCAGCGGCCCGCCCCGCTCTCGAAGTCCTCGAAGAATACCAGCGGCACATCGCTCCGCTTCTCCGCCAGCGCCGCCGGGGCCGTCAGCTCCCGCACCCGGAGGTTGCGGAAACGGTAGATCTGTCCCTTCTCGCCGTGATGCTGGATGGCAAGATGGCCCTCGCGATCCATCGTGTCCACATAATCGGTCGTGAGCACGTCGTTCACGTAGATCCGGATGCTCGGGCCGACGCAGTGGATGCGGTAGCGGTTCCAGCCCTCGCGCTGGAAGGCCCCTTTCGTCCGCGCGACGAAGGCCTTCGTGGAATTCGGGGCCTTCTGGATCGGGTGCAGCCAGCCCCGGCGGCCCTCGTCGTAGAGGCCGCCCGACCACTGCCGGTCGGAGGGATCGACCTCGGCCTGGTAGCCGAAGACCCGGTTCGGCTGCACGTGGCAGCGGAACATGAAGCCGGAATTGGATTTCCCCTCCGGCATCTTCACCTCCCCTTCGAAGACGAAGTCCCGGCAGCGCTTCTCCGTGACCAGGAAGAACTTCTTGTCGGCCTGGAGCAGAATCTCGCCGTTCTCGACCCAGGCCTTGCCCCAGTCATACGGATTCGTCCAACCCGTCAGAGTCTGCCCGTCAAACAGAGGAATCCAACTCTCCGCCGTGTCACTGCCAGAGACGACCAAGGGCAGGGCCAGCAGGACGAAGGCAGCTATAACCGCGACACGCCGGGGGTTCTGTTGTCTCGAAGGGCTCATTTGCGCTACTCCAACGTCATCTGTGCTTTCCAGACGGCTGCATTTCCCCTAAGAGGATCTGTGAGAAGTGGCACGGGCATCCTGCCCGTGGGCTTTTGTGGCATCGGCATCCTGCCGATGATTCATGGGCTGGAAGCCCATGCCACCTTGAACCGGCTTCTCACACACTCTCTAAGGGCAGAGACAAGACAGCCGACAACCAGCCGCATCGTAAGTCGCAAACCCCGGATCGTCAATATAGATCACGCGATAGGAGTCTTGACGAGCAAGTTCGGCAATGTGTAGGGTGGGGCTTGCCCCACCGCTTTCCTTGGGTCCGGCTTCCCGGTGGGGCAAGCCCCACCCTACAACCTGCGCTCGCAATGCCATGCATGGGGCATCGTTGAACGACTGTGCGTCCGCCCTGTCCAGCCCGGCGTTGGGAGTTGGCTTCGTTCGGAGTTCCGCCTTCAGGCGGGTCCGAAAAACCTTCCGGCGCAGCCGGCTCCACATTCCGTAGCCGCGGAAGGAAGAAGGAAGGAAGGACTGTTTGACCCGCCTGAAGGCGGAACTCCGAACACTGGAAAGCGCCGGCAGCAGGCCCACACACATATGTTGCAGAACTTTTTCGTCACAATCCATCAGGTTCGTCCAACCCGGCCAATTCCCCTGCGACTGGGTCCAAAAGAGTGATCGGGTGAGCCTCCATCATCGGAGACCGGCTTTGCGCGCCACCCTGCCCAGCGACCGGCCGCGCCGCCCTTTGGCCACCGCCTGTCTCTGGCGAACGGGACGCTTCCGCAAGGATTCCCGCACCGGCAGTCCTTCATCGGGATCGCCGAGCAACTCCAAAAGCTTCCGCTCAACGACAGCGCCTATCATCTCTTCTAACTCTTTCTTCGTCATCTGGGCAACAGTCGCCATGCTATCTCCGTCCCACGGAT
Source organism: Planctomycetota bacterium (assembly GCA_016872975.1). Taxonomy (GTDB): domain Bacteria; phylum Planctomycetota; class Phycisphaerae; order Sedimentisphaerales; family Anaerobacaceae; genus PLanc-01. The sequence goes on along the minus strand of VGYL01000060.1, from coordinate 1,655 downwards.
CAATACAGCCTCATTTCTCAATCATGGCTTTGGCACGCTCGCGCGGAATATGCCGCCTGCTTCCGAGGGAGCCCGTGGCACGGCTCCGGCGGGACAGGCCCTTACTCCAGCTCGCGTTGGGCCGAGGCGACGATTCGGTCGATCTCGCGCGACAGGGTTTCGTCCAAAGACGGCGGCTGGTGAGTCGCGAGGATATTGGTCACGCGTTCGCGCAGGCGGTCGACGCAGGAGGTTGCGCCGCCGCTGTGCCAGAGGTCATAGGACTGGCGCGTCCAGATGGGGTTGGGCAGCCAGAGCTCTTCGCGGAAGTGGCGGACCGTGTGCTCTTCCGCCAGGAAGTTGCCGGCGGGGCCGGCGGCATGGATGACATCGGTGGCCAAGCGCTCGGGGTCCACGGTGAAGCCCCGGGCAATGCGCTTGAGATAGCTCATCAGCTCGTCGTCGAACGCCAGCCACAGGAGGCTGCCCGCGTGGTCGGTGCCGCAGATACCGCAATGGCCGAACGTGTCCGCGCCGGCCAGCACGCCGAGCAGGAGTGTGGCGGCCTTCTCCATGCCGGCCTGGGCGTCGGGCAGCTTGGCGTCGGTCAGACCCACGTTGATGTAGACCGGGAACCCGTACGAACGGGCGATCTGGACCATGGCGACCGCCATGAGGCCCTGCTCCGGCGAGCCGAAGGAGCAGATGCCGGTCCGCGGGTCCATGATGTGCGGGATGCCGCCGTAGGTGATGGGAGTGCCCGGGACGAGCAGTTGCGTGATGACGATGCCCGCGAGGATCTCCGCGTTCTCCTGGGCCAGCGTCCCCGCCAGGGTGCCGGGGGCCGTGCCGGCGGTCATCGCCATCGGGCCGATGCTCACCGGCTGACCGGCCTGGGCGAACTCCTTGACAATGTCGAGTCCATCCCGCGGCAATTGCAGGGGGCTGATCGGCTCCAGGAACGCCTCCACCATGGGCCGGGCCCGCAAAGCGGCGTCCCCACCGGCGAGGGTGCGGTAGATCTCCAGAATGTAACGGGCGGTCGCACCGTTGCGCACCCAGCAGCGGGTCGGCTTGCCGGTGGCCTTCACCAACTCGCCCGTCAGCACCACGTCCCGGTATTTCTCGGAGACCGTCTCCGGCTGGGCCATGGCGCCGACGATCGTGATGCTATCGAGCGCATCTCCCAGCCGGATGGCGTCGTGGGCGTCCTGCATCGTGGCCGGGCGGCGCTGCCCGGTTTGCAGGTCGATCCAGGCATACTGCCCGGGGCTGGACATGAGCACCAGATCCCCGTAACCGAAGCGGGCCGTACGATTCGTGTCCCGGCCGTACAGCACGTATTGCTTGCCGGCCCGGTCCACGGAATCCATGACGAGCTTCTCCGGCAGGCGGGCAACCTTGCGACCGGCGTCCACCGTCGCCCCCGCCTCCCCCAGCAGCCGGAGCATTCCCTCATGATGCACCATGACCCCGGTCTCGCGCAGGATGGCGAGACTGGCGTCTTTGATTGCCTCAATCTCGGCCTCCATCAGGATTTGCAGCAATAGTATTCTTGCCATGACTTGCTCCCGTAAATCGCGTGCCCTCGCACAACAATCGTAGCATGGGCGTCTCGCCCATGAGCTGCACGGCCGGCCCGGCCGTGAGCCTCTGCGGCATCGGCATCCTGCCGA
>VGYL01000059.1 GCA_016872975.1 Planctomycetota bacterium | reverse complement strand
GGGCCACGCCCCCTGAGGTTCGCGTTGATCCAGGCGACCGAAACCAGCGAGCGGTCTCCCCCGAGGTAGAACCCGCGCAGGGGTTGCTTCAAATTCCTCTCTTGTATGGTCCATTTGTCGCCGGCCGTCGCGCCGTCGTGGACCCAAAAGAGGTTCGGGAAGTTCCGGCGGATCCAGGGACCGGTGGGAGAGTACTGGTCGCCGTCGCAATACACCCGAATCTTCGCGGCGAACTGTTCGGCGGCGGACGTCCCTCGGTCGTTTCGGACCCGCCACAGGGCCTGGGCAAGATCGTAGGACCCGCCCCAGATGAAGACGTAGACCGGACGCGCATCGGCCTGGTCCACCGCGGCGATAATGGCGTTGGACCCCTCGGAATCTCCTGTCGGGCCGAGGTCCTCGACCCTGGCAATCGGATGACCGCCCTTGATGACACGGAGGAGATACCTTGGCGTCGGATAACCGGTCTTGTGTAACAGGAGATTGGAGTGTACCTGTCCATAGGCGTTCACGACCTTCTGGAGGTAGTCCTTCCGGACGGTAGCGTCTCCGATTCTCGTCGCGATGAGCGCTTCTACATCGACTTCGTTGGTATAGAGCATGAAGCGGATCAACGACTGCACGTCATCCTCATCCGCGGGGCCCTCGGGGCCGATGTCGGTCATCACGATCACACGTCGCTTCGAGCTGACCTCGGAGGAGGAGTCTCCTGCTCGCATGGTCTCAAGCACCAACACCCAGTCGTTCGTGCCCGTCCCGTTGTCGCCGGGGGTCGTGAACTCACGCGAACCGCTGTTGGCAAGCGGAGCCCCATTGATCGCGGTGTAGGTCCCGGTGGTCGGGTTGAACCAGCGGGCCGTCGCCTTTCCGCTGAGCCGCGCCATGTTCACGGTGATGGACCGCGTATCGGTCTCGGTCGAAGGGACGTAAGCCATGACGAGTGTCCCGTCGCCGGTCCGCGCCGCCGTCACGTAGTCGCCGCCGATCGTCAGGTCGTCGACGCCGAACGTCCCGTACCCGCTCGTGACCACGGTGTGGTTCTGGTCCGGCACCAAGTTGTGCCACGCACGACCCTCGAAAAGCGCCTTGACGTGAACCATTGCCCGGGAAGGCTGGCGGTCCATCCCGGTGCGCCAGTCCTTCGTCTCATGCGGTGGCGCTCCAAATGACCAGACGTATTGGCTCCCGAAAGTTTGGCCGGTGGCCCCCCCAAGGAGAGCCCAATAGGCCTGCGCGCGCGTCAGAGCGGGCGTGCCGTTGTCCGTCGGCAAGCCGGTATCCTCATAGTAGGCTTCATTGACGAATGTCGGCTTCGGGTTCGTCCGGTTGTACGCAATCAGCGTCCGGGCATAGGTGCGGTTTCCGGTATACGCGTTGTCCAAGGTCATGTGGGGAGCGAAAGCGGGCTGATCGAGGGCCGTGGTGAAGCGGTCATAGTGGGCGGTCCAATGGTGGCTGGGCGCGAACTCCTTGATTCCCTGGAGGATCTCCAGCCAGTTCCGCTCCGCAGGACCTCCCCGCGGTACCATCATATCTCCCACCGCCTGCCAGATGATGTTGGCGAAGTTCTTGTAACGATTGCCCACGTAACGCCCGTAGTCCCGGCACTTCGTGGGACCATTCGCAATTATCTCGTTCAGGAATCCATCCTTGCTGCTCGTACCGTTGCTGCTCCAGCCGGTGAAGCAGGGGTTCAGGACGAGCAGGATTCCCTTCTCGCCCGCCTTCTGGACCACCCAATCGGCGTGCGCGTAATACGCCTCGTTCGGGGTAGAGAAGTCCCCCGACGTCGTGAAGGGCGCGTTTCCGTACTTGTTCTTAGGCGGGTTGGTGGCGAATTTCGAAATGAGTTGGACGAGGATCGCAGTGAACCCTTTTTGGCGGCGGTTCTCGAGGTACTCCTCCGTCTCGTCTTTCGTGAGCTGCACGAGCAGGGACCACGCCGTATCCCCGTGGAGAAGAAAGGGCTGGCCGCGTGCATCCACGAGGTGCCGCCCATTGGCGGAAACGCGAACGGGAAACGGCGAGTCGCTCACCGCCGCGCGGGCGGGCGATGTCGCCGCGATCCGTCCGAGCGTGGCCGCGCCCGCGAGACGCGGGTCTTCGTAGCGCGAGTGTGCTTCGCCCGCGGCCTGCTGATAGGCGCCGAACGTCTGGTGGGTGACGCCGTCGTGCTGCCAGCGTGGCGGGGCGGCGGTGTTGAAGTACACGTTGTGGTCCAGCGTCTGGGGCAGCGCTTTGGCCGGCCAGATCAGGAAGCTGGTCGGGGCATCCTGGAAGATGTTGTTCGTGACCCGGTTGCCCGTCTTGCCGGCGTGGAACTGGATGCCGTAGGCGGACCCCACGAAACGGTTGTGGTGGACCTGGTTGTTGAAGGAGTTCAGGCTGATCCCGCCGCGTTTGCCTTGGCCCTCGAAGACGTTGTTGTAGATCCGGTGGTTGCCCTCGCCCCAGGCGATGATCTCCACGTAATAGGGGCTCCCGCGGGTGCCGGGCCGCATCGTCATGGGGCGGGGTTTGCGAAAGACGTTGTCATGGAACGCGCAGTCGCCGCCGGCCGGGCTGCCCTCGTGGAACTGGTGAATGGCCGCCCCGGCGATCTCCTCGAAGACGTTGTGGCGGACGATCAGTCCGGGCTTGCTGTTGTAGATGCCGTGCAGGTACTTGTTGGAGCCGATCTTCTGGAAGAGGTTCCGTTCGATCACGCTGTCCTGCGGCACCGGCTGGATGCCCTGGCTGCCGATGGAGCGGATCGTGCAGTTGCGATAGGTGACGTGGTGCGTGGCCTTGCCCTGGTCCTTGAAGCCGTTGTACCCGTACTCCACGGTCAGGCCGTCGAAGATGGTGTAATGGCAGTCGCGCAGCTCGACCGCGTGCGCCGACGTGACCCGCATGGCGGAGTCCTTCGGATGGGACCCGTCTTCGAGCCAGACATAGAGCGTCGTGCCGTCCACGGAGAAGGAGTTGGGGAACAGGTCATCCACCGCGTGGATCTTGCCCCGGTCGCCCGGCGGGTGGAGGGGATAGGCGTTTTGGAAGACGTAGGCGGGCCGCCGCTTGACCTCCGTGGAGTAGATGCTCCCCTTCACGTGCGTCCAGGCTCCGGCCGGTACAAGCGACGAAGGAGTGATCCGCACTTCGCCGTCGCCGTGGGCCTGGTAGGTGATGGGTTTCTCGGTGGTCCCCGCCCGGGGGACGTTCCACCCGGACGGCTCGAAGTAGTCGCCCGCCTTGATCCGCACCGTGTCGCCCGGCTGTACCGACGCCGCGGCTTTGCGCAGCGTCGCCCAAGGCCGGGTCTCGGTGCCCGGCTGGGTGTCGTTGCCCGTAGGCGCTACGTAATAGGTTGCCCCGAGAGCAGAGCGGCCCCCGATGCTCGACACCGCAAGCACGGCCGCCAGGAGGCGGAGGCAAATGTACCGAGGCGTCATTCCTGTCTCCTTTTCTCCCCAGAGGTTTGGGTCTTGAGATGAAGTACGGCATCGCCGCTGATGGGTGACTGGAAGGTGCGCTTGGCTCGGCCCTCGACCGGCTCACCGGCAACGAAGGTCCCTTCGACCGGGTGCAGCCACTGGACCGTAACCTCACCGGATGCCGCCGCGAGGTCCACCGTCACTTGTGGCCCAGGCATCGTGGCGAGGGCGTCCCGCCCTTGTGCTTTCGTGGCAAGGGCATCTCGCCCTTGATCTTCGCGCGCCACCGCCGCGCCGGAACCTGCCAGAGCAAGGCCAGGATGGCCTCGCGACGCAAGGGCGGGACGCCCTCGCCACGGGATGGCCGCATGGTCAGGCAGATAGACGAGGTACTCCTGGCCCGGTTCGGCCAGACAGTAGGCGGTCGAGGCCAGATCGTTATGCGGGGTCATCGCGGCCAGATTGATGCGGCGGGCCAGGGCCAGTGTAACACCCATCGCCCGCCGCGCGTTTTCGAGCTTCGCGCCGGGGTCCAGCAGTTGGGCGTACTCCATGTAGTTGATGGGATGGTGGCCCCGCAGGAACGTCTTCCAGACCCAGACGTGGTCGCCCGGCGCGCCCCAGAGATGGTCCGTGTCGGACAGGACCACCTTCTTGCCGTCGGCGGCGGGCGGGTTGTCGCGGTACCCTCCTTCCGGCGTGGGTGCGACGCAATCGGCGGGACTGTCGAACAGGACCGCGTTGCTCGGGCCGCCTTGATGGGAGCTCATCCAGACGGGATGCTGTCTGGGCTTGCCCGCCTGGTACTGTTTGATGAAGCGGATCATGTGATACTGCCAGTCGGCGGAGTCCGCGTGACTTTCGTTCGCGATCTCGTACAGGACGTTGTCCAGGTCGTTGACGGTGTCGATGACCTTCCGCACGTACGCTTCCTGCACGGCGGTGACCGCGGGCAGCTCCAGGGTGTGCAGGCGGATGGCCCGCCCGCTGCCGTCCGGGTCGCCATCGAGACCGCTGATATTGTTGTCCCTATGGAAAGGGTGTCCATCCCACCGCCAGGGCAGATCGGAAAACTGCAAAGAGTGCCCCTCGAAGAGCATGATGGCGACGTAGAAGCCTCGCCCGCCGGCGGCCATCACTCGCGAGCGCAGCCGATTGAAATACGCGGGGTCGAACTTTGTCAGATCGAATTTCGGCTTGCCGTCGAGGGCCGTCCCCGGCCCAGTCCGTACCCAGGGAGAGGGGCTGGACTGAAACGCCGCACCGTCGCGGGAATACCGGAACTTCGCCAGTTCGTTCCAGCGCCACAGCCGCACGAAGTTCGTCCCGTATCGCTCCGCGAGATCCAGGAACTCCGGGAACTCCATGGCGGTCGGCCCGGCCGATCCATCCTCTTGCACGACATCCCAGTACTGGAACCCCGTGAGGTAGACCGCCTTGCCGCTGCCGTCGGTGAAGTACCGCGCGTTTTCCGGGTGCACCTTCAGCGGCCCGTCGGTCTGGCCCGCCCATATCCGCTCGCCCGCGCCCGGCGCCGCGCCGATCAGCCACAATGACATCGCCAGTACAGCCTTGGCCATTTCCCGTCCTCTCAGTTTTGCACGGTTCATACTCTTTTCTCCGCTGTCTGGACCCTTATGGGGTGAAGGACGCTTTGGGGCACGGATGCATTGCAGGGATCCAGTCCACCCCATTCTATCCGTAGGCATTCAGTACCGCTCCTGACCTTCTTATGCTTGCCCAAGTCGACGACAGATTCTGTCAGTGAACGAGCCTCTGCCTCGTTCTTGCCACTCCTTTTCTATGCTCTCACGAGCACACTACTACCGCATTTCGCAAGCCCTGAGACTATCAAGAGTAGAGATTGCTTCGTCGCTGAAGCTCCTCGCAATGACATACTTGGGCGCCCTATGTCATTGCGAGCGAGGCTCGCCGAGCGCGGCAATCTACCACCATAGTCACGGTACCTGTAAAATGCGGTACTACAAACCAAGGCCTTGCGGCTGCCATGCGGGATAGGCTCATCTTGGAATCAGGTGCGGCTCTCCCAAACGGCGCGGGCGACGCGCAGGATGTTGCCGCCGAGGATCTTCTGGATGGCGTCGTCACTGTAGCCCCGCTGGACCAGGCCGACGGTGAACAGGGGCCAGTTGGTCCAGGCCAGGCTGGGATCGGCCCGGCCGGACAGGGAGCCTTCGGGCCAGAGGGCCTCCCAACGCGGCAGGCTGGGCGAGCCCGCGGGGCGTTTCGGGATCTTCGCCCGCTCCGCCGCCGCGTGGCGCGACTCATAGGCGATGTCGGTACCGATGGCGACGTGCTCGACGCCGAATTTTTTGGCCACGTAGTCGACGTGGTCGAGGAACGTGCCGATATGGCCCGCGCCGCCGAGAAAACCTGAGATGCAGCAGATGCCCACCAGCCCGCCCGTGTCGCAGATGGCGCGGATGACTTCGTCGGGTTTGGAGCGGATGTGACGGTGCAGTCCCTCCGCGGTCGTGTGGCTCGCGACCATCGGCTGCTGCGAGGCCTTGGCGGCGTCGAGACTCGTGCGCCAACCGGAGTGCGCCACGTCCACGATCACGCCCACGCGGTTCATCTCGGCGACGGCTGCACGGCCGAAATCGCTCAGGCCGCCGTCGGTGGCCTCGCCGCAGCCGTCGCCCAAGGGGTTGCGGCGGTTGTAGGTCACGTGCATCATGCGAATGCCGAGTTGCTGGAAGACGCAGATGAAGCCCAGCTCATCGCGGACGTTGTGCCACTGCTGCGGCAGCGGCACGCCGTTGGCACTGAAGTACAGGCACAGTCGATTCTGCCTCTTCGCAGTGACGATGTCGTCCGGGGAGACGGCTTTGAAGACCTCGTCGCGCAGCAGATCGGTGGCGTAGGTAAAGCGCGCCAGTCGCTTGATCAGGCGCAGTGGATCGTTGCTCTCCTCGCCCGCGTTCTGGAAGACGCACGTCACGCCCGCGGCGCGGAAAGCCTCCAGAAACTCCTGACGCTCGCGCTCGTCGGTGGCCATGCGGATCATTGGCAGCTCTTCGCGGAGATCGCCCAGCTCCGCCTCGGAGGCGCCTGCTTCCATCGCCCGGCGGATCACGTCGCCATCCGGCGCCGCCCGTGGCGCGAAACCGTAGGATTCGAACACCAGCGAATTCGCATGGAGCTCGAGCCCGTGCTCCAGGTCCTTCGGACTGGGCTTGAGAACGCTCAAAGCGGCTTCGCGCGCTCTACGGATCGCTTCGTTCGGCGGCGCGAGCGGCGCGGTAGCCGTGGCGAGGGCGTCCCGCCCTTGTTCTTTTGTGGCGAGGGCATCTTGGGGCTCCCCAACGCGGAATTGTGCGTTGGCGACCCCTCGTCCTCGCTCTTGGAACGATGCGGGCGCGTCGGACCTTGGCGAAGCAAGGCCAGGATGGCCTCGCGACGCAAGGGCGGGACGCCCTCGCCACGACAGGACCGCCGCGCCGAGCGAGGCCGCGCCGGCGGAGGTCTGCAAGAAACGGCGTCGGGACAAGTTCTCGATGCTCATGGTCCTACCTCATAACAGGTCACTGGATGTCTGTCACCGTGATCATCACGGTCGCGGTTTCGGATTCAGCCACGCCGTCATGGACCTTCCAGGTGAAACGGTCGGTCCCGGGGAAACCGGGCTTGGGCGTGTAGACGCGGTCGTTGTCGTCGCCCGAGAGAGTTCCGTGCGCCGGCGGGTTGACGATGGTGTAGGAGTAAGGTCCCGGGCCGTCGTCATCCGCGAACTTCAGTTGGACATACAACGCAGCGCCGGGGCGCGTCTGCAAACGCTGGTTCTCGACAACAGGCGGCTGATTTTGCGCGGGCGCCCGCTCGGCAGGGGTGGACACAGTGCGGGCGACAGAGCTGACTTTGACGTCTGGGAACCGAATCCACGCGGCGCACTCGGGTCCGAAGCCGGAAGGCTTCAGGAAGGCGTGGTCGCCCGCGCGAGCGAGGGTATGCTGCTCCTCGACGGTGCGGCCGCTGATGCAGTCGAGCCAGGTCACCGCGCAGCGCCCGGCGGGCAGGGCCTTGACGCCGAGCGGGCCTGCCAGGTTGTCGGCGTACGCGATGTAACTGCGGCCGGGGTCAGCGAGGACGTAGCGGGTCTCGCCGTGCCTCAACTCGTCGTGCGACGCCATCCGGAAGAAATCGGTCGCTTCGAAGAACCGCTGCAGGTAGCGGCATTGCCGCAGGCTCTCCACGGGCGTGCTCGCGATATCCATGCGCAGGAGCATCGGCATCAGCCCGCCCATCGCCACCGCCCAGGCATGGCGGCGCATCCACTCCTCATCGGTGCGCATGGCGGTGCTCTCGGAATAGATAACTTGATAGCGGCCGGCGGCCTTCTGCAAAGCCTCGATGGCGCCGGCGTGGGCCGCATCATCCGTCGCGCTGAGCTGCATCGAGAAGTGGTTCAGGGCGCCGCCCTCGCGCCACGCCTTGAACGTGGTGCCCGAGTGGTGATGGTTGCCGATGAGATGGCCGCGGTCGTCCGCCCGACGGATCGCCTCCGCGAGGGCCTGCACGCGGGCCGTGGTGTACCGCTCCTCGGACTCCTCGCCGACGACCCAGATCAGGTTCCGGTGGTGCTTGAACTTTTTGACGATGGTTTCCACGAACGCCTTTTCCTCCGGCCCGACCAGGTCGCCGGTGTTCCAGATCCGCGCGCTGTCGTCGTAGAAGAACAGGTAGATGAGGATGTTGTGGCGGTCCATCAGCGTGAACCACTCTTCCCACTGGTTCAGGATGTCCGGGTCCAGCCCTTTGGCCGGGTCGGAACCGATAAACGGATTGTGGGTGCGGTCGCCCTTGGCGTCGCCGCCGTGCGTGCGGACGATCTGCATGTAGATGCAGTTGCCGCCATGCTCGATCAGCTTGCGGATGCGCTGCACCTGGTCGCCGTCGCGCGTGCCGTCGGGGTTGCGGGTGCCGAGATAGAGGAACTCCTCCGGGTCGCCCGGCCCGCAGAGGAACAGATGCTTGCCGCCGTGGCGCATCAGCCACTGCGGATGCTCCGGGTCGATGACGATCTGGCCCGGCCGCGGCCCCGGCGGCGCCGCCTCGGCGCCCACGGCCGACGCGACACCGGCCAGACACCCAAGCACGATGCCGATGGCCGTCCGAAAACAGGGGGACTTGGTTTTCATGCCGTGCTCCTTCCAGTGCCGGGGGCACCTCTCCTTGCCGCCGGCACGGACAGGCTACCGCGCCGACCGGCGCCTGGCAAGCTTCCCGCCAACGTTGCGCAGTGCAACTGCATGTGGGCATAGCCACCTTGGCCCGACCTGCGAAAGACATCTGGTCGGTGGTTCGCAGCCGTTCGGAGTACCGCGTTCACGCGGGTCGGAACAGTCCTGCCCTCCCCGTTGCCGATCCTCTTTCGCGTTTGGATATGGAGCCGGCTGCGCCGCAAGACTGTCAGACCCGCCTAATGAACTTTGACGGACAAAACCGGCAATCGCGCCGCACCCGTCGTTTCGCCGATGTGCCTCGCATCAGGCAACGTGTGGTTGTCGGGTGTAGGGTGGGGCTTGCCCCACCGGGAAGCCGGACCCAAGGAAAGCGGTGGGGCAAGCCCCACCCTACCCATTACCGAACTTGCTCGTCAAAACTCATAAGGCGGAACTCCCAACGCCAAGTCCATGCTCACATGCAATTGCCCTGCTCCCGGACTGGGCGGGCTTGATTTGGTCGCGCCTGTTGCGGTATAATGGAGCCGCTTTGGAAGGGAGTAGCTATGTCGAGCAACACGACATTTCGAGAGCGCCGCCTTCTGGGCACCGGCTTCACCCTCATCGAGCTGCTGGTGGTCATCGCGATCATCGCGATCCTGATGGCGGTTCTGATGCCGGCCCTGTCCCGGGCGCGGGAGCAGGGTAAGCGCGCCGCGTGCCTGAACAACACCAAGACGCTCGCCTTCGCCTGGGTCATGTACGCCGACGAGAACGGCGGCCGGATCCCGCGGGCCAACGCCACGGAGGACCCGGCCGTCAAGCACTGCTGGATCCGCAAGCCCGCCGGGACGCTGCCCGTCGAGGCCCCCAAGGAGGTGCAACTGCAGGCGTTGCGCGACGGGGTGCTCTTCAAGTACGTCCCGAACACCAAGCTCTTTCGCTGCCCCGTCGCCAAGAGCACGGAGATGCGCACCTACAGCAGCATCCACGCCATGAACGGCGCCGATATCGGCCAGAACGCCCCGGTCGTCAAGAAGATCGACGAGCTCAAGCGGCCCGGCACGCGGATCGTCTTCATCGACGACTACGGCGAGGACTGGGACGCCGCCTGGACCGTCCACTACAACCAGCCCAAGTGGTGGAACCCCATCCCCATGCGCCACGGCAAGGGCACCGTAGCCTCCCACGCCGACGGCCACTGCGAGTTCTACAGTTGGACCGACCCCCGCACCATCGACTGGGCCCAACGGACCTGGGCCGAAGCGGAGCAGCAGCGGACCGGCGCCCTGACCACCCAGCCCGGCAACGAGGACCTCCAGAGAATCCAGAAAGCCTGCTGGGGCAAGCTCGGCTACGCGCCGTAGCGAATCCGTGACCCGGGGCCCGTGAACCGTGGCCCGAGTCACGAATCACGAGCCACGTGCCGACCCGTAGCATGGGCGTCCCGCCCATGAGTACCGCGAGCGTCCCGCTCGTGGTGACTCGTAGCATGGGCGTCCCGCCCATGGGTATCTCGAGCGTCCCGCTCGTGGCGACCCGTAGCATGGGCATCCTGCCCATGAGTATCCCGAGCGTCCCGCTCGTGGCGACCCGTAGCATGGGCATCCTGCCCATGAGTACCGCGAGCGTCCCGCTCGTGGTGGCCCGTAGCATGGGCGTCCCGCCCATGGGTATCTCGAGCGTCCCGCTCGTGGTGACCGATGGAGGGAGTCTTGGTGTCATGAAAGAGATCCTGCTACTCGCAATGCTCTTGACCGGATGGGGGTGTTCTCCCAAGAGTTGCCCGCGTGGAGACGATTACTCCCGGCCTTACCAGAGCCGGATGATGCGGGAGCTGTTCGAGCGCCGTCCCTTGGACGAGCCCATCCCCTGGCCGTCTTCGCCCCGCGACCGGGACCGTTCGCGCTAGACCGAGACAATCGCCCGGCTGTTTGGCACGAACGCATCGGGCTGGAATGATGGAATACTGGAATCGTGGGAATACCGTACTATCTCGTTGGTAACCGGGACAGAGCCCAGTTGCAGGGGACAGGCGGCCCAAGGAGAGGACGAAACGTGAGCAGAGGAGAATCCAGTGATCCGGCGGATGGGACGGCGGAGCCGGGCCGCGGGCAGTGCGGCGGCCGCAAGAAGATCCGGCCCAGCGGCGGGTACCGGCAGACCGTCAGTTTCCAGACCGCCACGATCATCTATGACGCGACGTGGTGGTTTTGCGAGAAGTTCCTCGACCCGAGATCGCGCCTGGTGGACCAGATGGTGCAGGCGGCGCGGTCGGGGCGGCAGAACATCGCGGAGGGCAGTCGTGCTTCGGCCACGTCGTCGCAGACGGAACTGCGCCTGCTCAACGTCGCGCGGTCCAGCCTGGAGGAGGTGCTGCTCGATTACGAGGATTCTCTGCGGCACCGGCATCTGGCGCTCTGGGCGGCGGACAGCGCCGAGGCGCTGGCCGTGCGGGAGGTCCCGCGGCGGTTCAAGGGGGATCGGGCCGATCAGGCGGATCTGACCGATCTGACGGATCAGCAGCGCTGGGCGCTCTATGCGCAGTGGCTGGAGCACGCCGATCCGGCGGTGCGCGCCAATGCGCTGGTCTGTTTGATCCACCAGGCGAATTTCCTCCTCGACCAGCAGATTGCGGCGGTGGAGGAGCAGTTCGTGGCGGGCGGAGGTTACAGCGAACGATTGGCGGCCCGGCGGCTGGCGGAACGGGAGAGAAGGAAGGATCAGACGGATCGGTCGGATCAGACGGATCCGACCGATCGGATTCCCGCCTGCCCGCGCTGCGGCAAGCCGATGGTCCTGCGGACGGCCAAGAGCGGCAAGAACGCCGGGCAACCATTCTGGGGTTGCTCGGGCTATCCCCAGTGCAAGGGAGTGGTCCCGGTCTGAGCGACGCGCGGACCGTAGTCCGTGGCACGGGTCACGAGTCACGGGCCACGGGCCACGGGCCGGGCCGGCGGTCAGCGGGCCGGTTGCAGGGCGAGCCAGGACTGCATCTGGTAGCTGCACGCGCATTTGGCGGAGCCCTCGGGGACCAGGACCAGGCCGCCGGCGGGGATGGCGTTGAACCAGCAGCCGGGCCGGGCGCCGCCGAAGTTGGCGGTGTCCTGGTTGCGGTGCAGGTCCCAGTAGCCGATGGTGGCGGAGCGGTAGACCAGCAGGTGGGTGCTGCCGGCCATCTGGCCGCAGCCGTAGGAACGCTGGAAGGCCCAGGGGACGGATTCGCCCGTCTTCAGGTTCCAGGCGCCGCCTTCGGCGTAGATCGTCTCGTCGTTGAGGATCGGGCGGGTCTTGTAGTCGGCCGGGTGGTCCCAGCGGCGCGTCCCGGTCCGGAGGTCGAAGGCGGCCAGGCGTCCGCCGATCTCCGAGGGCAGCTTGAAGAAGGTGTGCTTGACGGCCTGGTAGTACATCAACAGGACCTCGTGCCGGCTGCTGATGGCGATCTGGGTCCCGAAAATATCCTGGTCGTTCTGCCAGAGGACCGAGCCGGTGGCGGCGTCGAAGGCGAGCAGCGTGCCGCCGGGATGCTCGCCCGGTTGCAGGAGGGGACGGTGCTTGCCGCCCCGCTTGGGGTCCGCGATCCGGTCGGCGGGCGCGAGGGGCCGGTCGATCAGGTAGGCGCGCCCCGCGGCCAGGGCGATGGCGTTGTTGCGCAGGGAGTGCTCGGGCCGGTACTGCCACTTCCGCTCGCCGGTCCGGGCGTCCAGGACGAAGAACAGGATGGATTCGTTGCGCAGGCGGATGTTGGCATAGACGGGACTGGCCGTATGCTCGTCGTTGAGCACCGAGCCGAAGAGCAGGCCGTCCTGGTGGGCGATGTAGCCCCAGTTGCGGTGCCGGGCGCCGGGCTCGACCGGCGTTTTGAACTCACGGACCTTGCGGCCGGTCGCCAGGTCGATCTTCAGGCAGGTCTCCCCGGTGCGCACGAAGACGGCGTCCTCGCTCAGGCAGAAGAGGCTGCCGGAGTCGCCGATGCCGATGTCGTGATGCACGCCGTCCCAGTCGGCCAGCAGGCCCTTGATCGGATAGACCCACACCGTGTGGCCGTTGTACGCGTCGAGCGCGCAGAGGCCGTGCACGCCGGCCACGACGAGATAGCCGTTGCTGAACAGCGGCGCCGGGCCCTGGGCGTGGCGATCGACAATCTCGATCACCTCGTCCCGGTACCAGCCCATCTCCAGCGGCCCGCGGACGACCTCGTCGGTCGAGCACAGGGTATTGGCGGCGTCGGCGTTCTGGTGCGTCCACGAGCCGGCTCCTTCCAGCGGGCCGCGACGGCGGATCTGCCATTGCCCGGGCGCGCCGACGCAGATTGTCCCCCCGTACGGCCGCTGCAAACGGGCCATTTCCGCCGCGTTGGGGACCGCGCCGTCCCCGGCCAGGGCCTGCGACGAGACGATCAGGTTGGCGAAGCGGTCGGGATAGGGCGTGCGGCCCGGATCGCCCTGGTGAACTGTCACGCGGTTTCCGTAGACGCCCGCGTCATCGAGCATCTGCCGGGCCCGCTGGACCTTGGCGGGGTCAGCGTCAATCGCCACGACGTGCAATTGGGACTGCCGGACCAGCTCCAGGGCCAACTCGCCCGTGCCGCCGCCAAGATCGACGCACAGGCCGCTGGTGACGCCGCTCCGATCGAGAATCTCCCGGGCGATCCCGGCGTAGTCGGTCTTCAACGCGCGGCCGGCCGCCGCCGAGTCCCGGGACAGGTCCGAGGGTTGCGACCTGGTACCGCGTTTCGGAAGTCTTGCGGCTAACGAGAGGAGATTGCTTCGTCGCTGCGCTTCTCGCAATGACATAACCGGTTGCTGTCGCAAGGCCATAACTGGCGGCTGTATGTCATTGCGAGCGAGGCTGACCGAGCGCGGCAATCTCTCGTTCTGGTCTCGGAACTTGTGAGGCGCAGTATTAGCGGCGCCGAAGCAATAGATCATGCCCCGGGAGGTGGATGCGATCAGGCAGCCGTTCGCCGCGGCCAGGCCGAGGGCCTCGCCCTGGACCTCGTGCGCCCAGCGGACCCGGTCGTCGGCGAGGCTCACGGCCCGCACGATGCCCGGCCCGCCGCAGACCGCTTCTTCGCCGGCGCCGATCACTTCATACTGTCGCTCGTACGTCGTGGCCAGGAACAAGTCGACCGAGTAGCCCAGCGCTTCCACGTCCGGCCGGGCCTGGGCCAGCCCGCGCTCCAAGTGCGTCTGTTTCCGCACGTTCTCGTCGGCTTCCGCGAATCGGATCTCCGTCCGATACAGAGCCGCCAGGGAAGGCAGTTTCTTCAGAACCGCGTCGTCGCCGCCCGGCGCCGATGGAGTTTCCAGGGGGATTTCCCCCTGTTTCGCGAGTCCGCGGTACCGGACAGCATTTCCGCTACGATCCTGGGTCTCGATATCCGCCCAGCGATAGGCGAGCAGGGTCGTGCCGGTCGATTGCAGAATCCCGTCGGCCAGGACCGAGAAGACGCCTCGTCCGGCCCGCGCTCCGAGGTTGCCCGTCTGTTGTTCGAGAAAACAGCCGCCGTTGATGACGAACCGGTCGGCGGCCAGGGCCCGGGCGCCGCCGATCGAGCCATTCTGCTGCAAGCGGTAGTATTCGAACTGCCCGTCCGCGCGTCGAAACGCCGCGGGCACCGCCCGGCCGGTGGGGACGAACAGGCGCGACTCCGTGGCCACGAGGTACCCCTGGGGACTGACGCCGCTGTGGGCATTCGCGCCGCCGTGCGGCTGGGGCAGGTACAGGCCGCCGGCCTGGTCGTTGGTCCAGAGCACGTTGCCCGTGCGGGCCTCCAGCGCGTGCAGGAACACCCCGTCGCTCGGCCAAATGCCCGCGGCGTAGTAGACGATGTCCTCCAGCACCACCGGCCCGCCGCGTGCCGGCCAGCGGGAGATCATGCGCCCGTTGCCCAGACACATCCGCTCGTTCGGTCCGCCGCGATGTTTCCAGAGCAGGGCGCCCTCCTCCCGGCCGAGGGCATAGAGACAGCCGTCATCGCCGGCGACGAAGATCCGGTCGCGCCAGGCGGCCGGGGCAAACCGGACCGGGCCGTCCGTGAAGAACGTCCAGCGGACCTTTCCCGTGGCCGCGTCCAGGGCGACGATCTTGTCCTCGGCGGAGCTGCCGAAGATCACGAGTCCCCCGACGAGGATGGGCTGGCAGGCGAAATCGAAGGTGATGCGGGACGAGCTTGGCCAGGCCGGCGCCGGTCCCGTGCGGCTGCGGTGGACCCAGCGCAACTCCAGATGCTCCGGCAGGGGCTCGGCGGTATAGCCCGTTCGGGCCGCATCGGCCCGATACATCGGCCAGTCGGCCGCCTGGAGCCAAGCGCCCGTCGGCGCCAAGGCGGCCAGCGCCAAAACCAAACGACAGAGTGCATACCGCATCGACCCGGCTTGCGAGCAGTGCTTTCTCAACGGACACCTCCCATGGGACTTCATCGCCGGTGCTCCCGCACGCGACGGTCGCCATGGTACCACGACCGGGGCCTGGCCTGCAACCCGCCGGCGGCGCGACCTAGCCCAAGTTACGCTGTTGGGAAGGCCAATAGGCCTTCTTGATAGCGCCAGGGGTGTTTTTCGGCAAAAGTCTTCACTACATTTGTATCAACTCGTCGATCCTTCGA
>VGYL01000058.1 GCA_016872975.1 Planctomycetota bacterium | reverse complement strand
TCATTCTCGCCGACGAAATCAACCGGGCGCCCGCCAAGGTGCAGAGCGCCCTGCTCGAAGCGATGCAGGAGCGGCAGGTCTCCATTGGCGAAGAGACGTTCCCCATGCCCAACCCCTTTCTGGTCCTCGCCACGCAAAACCCGATCGAGCAGGAGGGGACGTATCCGCTGCCCGAGGCCCAGCTCGACCGCTTCATGCTCAAGGTCAAGATCGACTATCCGGCCAAGGAACAGGAGCGGCAGATCCTTGACCGCATGGCCATGACCGATAAGAAGTTCGATATCAGGCCGGTGATCAAGCCGAGCGACATCGCCGAGGTCCGGGCGGTCGTCGATGAGATCTACATCGACGAGAAGGTCAAGGACTATATCGTCAACATCGTCTGCGCCACGCGGGACCCGCAGAAGTACAAGCTGGACCTGGCGAATTTCATCAGCTATGGGGCCTCGCCCCGCGCGACGATCTACCTGGCGGTGGCGGCCAAGGCCCACGCGTTCCTCCAGCAGCGGGGCTACGTCACGCCGCAGGATGTCAAAAGCGTCGGTCTCGATGTCCTGCGGCACCGCGTGATCGTCAGCTACGAGGCCGAGGCCGAGGACAAAACCAGCGAGGATATCATCAAGACGATCTTCGACAATATCGAAGTGCCGTAAGAAGGTAGGGTGGGGCTTGCCCCACCGCTTCCTCTGCTTTTCGCCGGAGAGAACCAAGGATAGAGAGATGGTGGGGCAAGCCCCACCCTACGTATGATCCCAGCCGACCTGATCAAACGCATACGGGAGATTCAGATCTACACGTCGCGGGCCGTGAACGCCAGCTTCGCGGGCCAGTATGAGAGCGTGTTCAAGGGCCGGGGGATGCAGTTCGACGAGGTCCGCGAGTACCTGCCCGGCGACGACATCCGGGCCATCGACTGGAACGTCACCGCCCGCACGGGCAAGCCCTTCATCAAGCGGTTCGTCGAAGAGCGGGAGTTGACGGTGCTCTTTGCGGTGGACCTCAGCGCCTCGGGCGAGTTCGGGACCGTCCGCAAGCTCAAGAACGAGCTGGCGGCGGAGTTCTGTGCCGTTCTGGCCTTCGCGGCGGCCAAGAACAACGACAAGGTGGGCCTCTTGATCTTCACGGACCGCATCGAGCTGTTCATCCCGCCCAAGAAGGGCAGCCGGCACGTCCTGCGCCTGATCCGCGAATTGCTGGCGTTCAAGATGCCCAAGCGCCGGACCGACATCCCATTGGCGCTGGACTACGTCGCGAAGGTGATGCGAAAACGGGCCACGGTGTTCGTGGTTTCCGATTTTCTCGAAACCGGTTTCAAGAAGCCGCTGAGCCTGCTGAACAAGCGGCACGATGTCATCGCGGTGCCGGTCCGCGACCGGGTGGAGATCGCCATGCCTTCGGTGGGTCTGATCGAGGTGCAGGACGCCGAGACGGGCCAGATCATGCTCGTCGATACTTCGAGCCGCCGGTTCCGCAGTCAGTACGGCGACCACAGCTCACGGCGGTTCAACGAGCTGAAAAGCACGTTCCGGTCGAGCAACGTGGACTTCATCCCGCTCGCGACCGACAAGCCGTACATGAACGATTTGATTCAGTTCTTCCACATGCGCCATCGGCGGCGTTGATGCGAGTAGGTGAATTGGTAGGGTGGGCTGTGCCCACCGATTGCAGGGAACAGGGGTAACCGATAGCGGGCAGCGGTAGGGTGGGGCTTGCCCCACCGGTTCCTCCGCCCGGTGCCGGAGAGAGCAAGAGGTAAGAAGATGGTGGGGCAAGCCCCACCCTACGAAGACCGGCGTGAAACAGGTGAGGGCATAGACGACCATGACGGAAAAGCTGGATTTCTCATTGCCGCAGAAGAAGCCGCGCGGCGCGGGTGTCAATACGCTGATCGTATTGCTGCTGGTGGTTCTCGTGGTCCTTGCGGCGGCCAACTTGGTGGTGGCGCCGTCGGGAAGGTCGCCCGTAACGGTGGTCGGCATCGGCCTGTCGGCGGAACAGACCAGAGAGCTGGCTTCGAAGCTGGCGCAGCGGAGCCTGTACCCACAGGCGGCGGCCGCCTGGCAGGATTATCTGGCGGCGGCCAGGCTGACGGGTCCCGAACAGGCCAAGACCCACTTCCAGATCGGCACGCTGCTGGAGAAGGCCGGGCGGTACGCCGAGGCCATCGAGCACTACTACCGCAGCGAGATGACCGCCGCGGTCAAAGAGCTTGAGCCCGACATCAACGCCCGGGTCAAGGAATGTTTCGAGAAGCTGGGCAAGTTCTCCGCCCTGCGCTATGAGGTGATGGACCGCACCAGTCTCAAGGCGTCGCCGCCGGCCGGCGGCAAGATCGTCGCCCAGATCGGGGCCGAGAAGATCACCGAGGCCCAACTGGACGCGCGGATCGAGGAGAGCATCGAGGACCAACTGGCGCCCATGCGGGCGTTTATGACGCCGGAGCAGATCAGCGAGCAAAAGAAGCGGGCCCTGGAGCAGGCCCGCAGTCCCAAGGCCAGGCAGGAGTTCTTGCAGGGCTGGCTGGCGCAGGAGATCCTCTATCGTCAGGCGTTGCAGGACCAGCTCAGCGACAAGCCCGAAGTGCAGCGGGTGGTGCACGAGCTGACGCGGCAGGCCCTGAGCCAGCAGTTGATGAACGAGCAGCTCGCCGCGAAGATCCACGTCACCGACAGCGACCTGCAAACGTACTACGCCGCCCACAAGGACCAGTACGTCGAGCCCCAGCGGGCCAGGATCAGCCATATCCTCGTGGGCGACCAGGGGCAGGCCAACGATCTGCTCAAACGTCTCCAGGAAGACGCGGACTTCGCCGCCCTGGCGCAGGAGTTCTCTCTGGATGGCGCCACAAAGAACACCGGCGGCCGCGTGGCCGAGGAGGTGCTGCCGGGCGCGTATGTGCCGGGGATCGGCGACGGCGACGAGATCAACGCGAGCATCTTCGCGGCCCAGGCTCCCGCCGTGCTGGAGAAAGCTTTCCAGACGGACAAGGGCTGGGAGATCGTCAAGGTCGAGGAGAAGTATGCCCAACGGCAGAAGGGCTTCGACGAGGTCCGCCAGCAGGTGACGATGCAACTGCTCCGCCAGAAACGCGAAGAGGTCCAACGCCAGTACCTCCAGGAGATGATGGATAGGCACCAGGTTATCGTCCACACCTCCGCGTTTGCGCCGGCCCCGCAAGATACGTCCCAGGAGACGCCGTCGAAGCCATGATCGTGCCAGCGTTCAAGACATGGTTCACTGCTTATGGCGACGCCGGCAGGCGTCTCGCCGTGGCATGGGCATCTTGCCCATGGGTCGCAGGACCATCCTGGTCCTGCCTCCACGGGCGGGACGCCCATGCTACGATGCCCTTGCGGGCACACTACAAGCGCGCGGCCTTCCTCGTTGGTGTGAGTCTGCTGGCGGTGATTGCCGGGTGTGGGAAAGGGCCCAAGGGGACGGCCGGCAAGACCGCGTTCGAGGTGGAGAAGGTCTACGAGCGGGGACCGGCGACGGTCCGGGTTCGGCTCGACAAGACCAAGATGACCATCGCCGATACCGTGCTCCTGCAGTTCGAGGCCACCTTGCAGCCGGACTATGCGATCCAGATGCCCCGGGTGGACAAGGTGCTGGAGAACTTCGGGATCGTCGATTGGAACAACCTCGGCAAGAAACTGGACGACAAGAACAACGAAGTAACGACCTATCAGTACCGGCTGGAGCCGTTCCTGTCGGGCCAGTACGAGATCCCGGCCTTCACGTTCCAGTTCCATAACGTGAGCGATCCCAACACGAGGCACGAGCTGACCAGCGAGCCCATCGCGGTCGAAGTCACGTCCCTGCTGGGGGACCAGCGGGCCAATCTCGTGATCGAGGACATCGAGGACGTGGTGGAAATGCCCAAGGCGGCATCGCGCTGGTGGCTTTGGGCGTTGCTTCCCCTGGGAATCGCGGCGGTGCCCGCCGTGTGGCTTCTCCGGCGCAGTCGGCGCGCGCGGCAACTGGTGCGGATCTTCCAGCCGGCCCACGAGGTCGCCTACGCCCGGTTGCGGGCCTTAGTCGCCGAGAACCTCGTGGAACAGGGCCGGATCAAGGAGTTCTACGAGCGGATCAGCGGCATCCTGCGGCACTACATCGAGGACCGGTTCGACCTGCGCGCCCCCGAACGCACGACCGAGGAATTCCTGGCGGAACTGCGGTTCACGGAGGAGGAGAAAAGGGGACATTCTACTTTTTCCACTGGCCCGCGCTCGGTAGGGTCGCCCGAGGGGGAAAAAGTAGAATGTCCCCTTTTCTCCCACAAGCAGGTGCTTGAGGAGTTCCTGACCCATTGCGATCTCGTCAAATTCGCCAAACACGATCCGACCACGGAGCAACTTCAGCGGACGTTCGATCTCGTGAAGGACTTCATCGAGAGGACCAAGTCCGAGCAGCGCCAGGTGGATGTCACCGGGAGGATCGGGGCAGGGCATGAGGGACGGGAGACCCTCGATCCGCGCCCCTCCGGCCTCGTCCCCCATGAAGCGGAGGGGGCATAGATGGAGTGGTATTCCCCTTGGGCGTTATTGCTGTTGCTGGTACTCCCTCTCCTGGGGTACTTCATGCTGCGCGGTAGGCGCCGCGCGACGGTGAAGTTCCCCAGCCTGGTGGACCTGCGCCAGTGCCCGGTCTCCTGGCGGCTGCGCCTGTGGCCGGTGCTGGCCGTTCTACGGCTGCTGTGCCTGGCCTTCTTGATCGTAGCGTTGGCCCGGCCGCGCAAGGGGATGGTCCTGTCGGAAATCTCGACCGAAGGCATTGCCATCGAGGCCGTGGTGGACCGCTCGGGCAGCATGCAGGCGGAGATGGACTACTACGGCGAGAAGCTGGACCGGCTGGAGGTCGTCAAACGGGTTCTGAGGGATTTCATCGAAGGCGATAAGAAAGGTCTCGGCGGCCGGACCGGCGACATGATCGGCCTGGTAACGTTCGCGCGCTACGCCGATACCGTCTGCCCGCTGGTTCTGAGTCATGGCGTGTTGACGGAGTTCCTCAAGCAGACGCAGATCGTCACTATCCGCCAGGAGGACGGCACCGCGATCGGGGATGCCCTTGCCTTGGGAGCCGCGCGACTCAAGAAGGCGGAAGAAGAGCTGCAACGCCGCAACGTGCAGTTGGGGTACGGAGGTCAGGGGCAGGCGACGGAGGGCAACACCCCCAGCTTCACGATCAAGAACAAGGTCATGCTGCTGCTGACGGATGGCCGCAACAACACGGGTCGATACCGTCCCCTCGACGCGGCGGAACTGGCGGCCAAGTGGGGCATCCGGATTTATACCATCGGGATCGGTTCCGCCCAGGCGTACCGGACCGTGCAGACCCCGCTCGGGACCTTCCGCATGCCGACGGAGGATGAGCTGGACGAGGGCCTGCTCAAGGCCCTCGCGGAAAAAACCGGCGGTTTCTACAGCCGGGCCGACGACGCGGACTCCCTGCGCAAGATCGTGAAGAGGATTGACGAGCTGGAGAAGACCGAGGTCAAGTCCGTCCAGTATATGCAGTACTCGGAACGTTTCGGCCTCTGGACGCTGTTGGCACTGGTGCTGCTCGGCCTGGAAATGCTGGCCAGTTGTACGGTCTTCCGGAAGATACCATGAATCTGGGCAATGACAACGCGTTGTGGCTGCTGTTTCTGGTGCCGCTGGTGCTGGTGCCGGCGTACGTCTGGTGCTTCTGGCGCAAGACGCGGACGCTGCGTCTCCTGGCCAGCAGCGAAATGCTCGCGAAGATCAACAATACGGTGAGCCTGCGCAAGCAGGTGTTCAAGGCCGTGCTTCTGGTGCTGGGCTTCATCTGCATCGTCGTGGCCTTGACCGAGCCGAAATGGAACCCGCAGCCCCAGCAGATCCGCCGCAAGGGCCGGGATGTCGTGATTCTCCTGGATACCTCGCGCTCCATGCTCGCCGAGGACCTCAAGCCGAACCGCCTGGAGCGCTCGAAGATCGCCATCCTGGACCTGCTGGAGGTGCTGGCCGGCGACCGCATCGCCATCGTCACCTTTGCCGGCAATGCCACGGTGAAATGCCCCTTGACACAGGACTACGCGTTTGTTCGGATGGCGTTGGCGGACATCTCGACCGAGAGCAGCAGCCGGGGCGGCACGCTGATCGGCGACGCGATCCGCAAAGCGACCGAAGAGGTCTTCGACAAGCAGAGCCGCGAGTACAAGGACCTGATCCTCATCACGGACGGCGAGGATCACGACAGCTTCCCGGTCCAGGCGGCCCAGAAGACGGCTCAAGAAGGCGTCCGGATCATCGCCATCGGCTTGGGCGACGACGCGACCGGCTCGCGCATCCCGATCACCGGGCCGGACGGGCAGATGACCTTCCTGAAGTACCAGGGCCAGGAGGTCTGGACGAAGCTCGACAGCGACGCGCTGCGCGAGATCGCGTACGCCACCGAAGGCGGCCGGTACCTGTCGGTGGCGCCCGGCACGACGATGGACCTGGGCCGGATCTATCTGGACCTGATCGCCTCGGCCGAAGGACGGGAGCTCGAGTCGATGACGATGATGAAGTACGATGAGAAGTTCCAAATCTTCATCGGCCTGGCGGTGGTCCTGCTGATGAGTGAGGTGTTGATCCGTGAGCGCAAGCGAATGGCATAGTCACATAAGAGAAGGTAAGAAGGTAGGAAGGAAAGAAGATCGGCGCGATCTGCCTTCTCGCCGTCCTACGTTCTTACCCTCTTACCTTCCTACCTTCGTCTTCGTCACGCTGGTCTTCCTGCTCGGTCCGCGCCTCGCGCTCGCCGCGGCCGGTTCCGCGCGGGAGACGCTCCGGCAGGGCAATCGGCTCTATGGCGACGGCCAATTCACCGAGGCGATCCGCCGGTATGACGAGGTTCTGGTCGAGCAGCCGCGGACGCCGGAACCGAAGTTCAACAAGGCCAACAGCTTCTACCGGCTCGACGACCTCGGCGAGGCGATGGACCTGTACCGCCAGGTCGCCGTCGAGAGCAAGGATATGGCGCTGGTCGCCAAGGCCAAGTACAACCTCGGCAACTGCTTCTTCCAGCGGGGGACCAGGCAGCGGGACTCCAACCTGCAAAAGGCCCTCGAAGATATGGAGACCAGCATCACCCATTGGCGACAGGTGCTGGACCTCGAGCCCCGGAACCCCAAGGCGGCGAAGAACATCGAGGTGGCCCGGCTGACGATCAAGGATCTCCTCGATCAGATGAAGAAGCAGCAGGAGCAACAGGATCCGAACCAACCGAATCCATCGCAGCAACCGCAGCCACAGGATCAGGGGCAGCAACAGCCGCAGGCGCAGCAGGATCCGAACCAGCCGCAGGACCCCAATCAGCCGCAACCGGCCGAGTCCCCGTCCGATCCCAATGAGCCGCAGCCTCAGCCCCAGCCCGAGGAAGGACAGCAGGAGCAACCGCAGCAGATGCAGACCCAGCCGGATGCCAAGGCCCAGGAGATCATCGACACCGAGCAGCGGCAGAAGAAAGAACGCGAGATGCTGCGGCAGCGGGGTCCGTATCGCCCCGTCGAGAAGGATTGGTAGATGGAAAAGGCAAAAGGAAAAAGAGAAAAGGGAAAAGGCAAGGGCAGGAACACGGCATCGCGCCGCCGGTATCTTCTTTTTGCCTTCTTCCTTTTTACTTTTTCCTTGCTTCCGCAGGCCAGTCCGGCGGCGGTTCGGGTCTACGCCAAGGTGGAGAGCGAGACGGCGATCTACCCGGGTGACACGCTCATCTATTCCGTCGTCGTGGAAGGCGGCGGCAAGCCGAGCAAGATCGATATTTCGCCCCTGGCTCCGTTCAATCCCCGCAAGGCAGACAGTGTTTCCGCCACGCAGATCGTGAATGGCCGGACCACCATCAGCTATGCGGAGAACTTTGCGCTCACCGCCGGCCCGGCGGGCACGATGCGCCTGCCGGGCGTGACGGTCGTCGCCGACCGCCAGACCTACACGACGAATCCCGTCGAGGTGACGGTCTCGCAGCCGGGAACGACCGACCGGATGGTGCTGGAGTTCTCCGTCTCGGAGGCACAATGCTACGTCGGCCAGCCCCTGCTCATGACGATCCGATGGATCATCACGGCGCGGGTGCAGCAGCCGTCGTTTGACGTACCGGTGTTCAAGTCGGACGATTTCCATATCGAGGACGTCCAGGAGCCGGGGAATACCCTGCCCCGGGAGCAGACGACTATTCACGGGGTCCCGATCACCGTGACCGAGTCGCGCCAGCTCATCCGAGGCGTGGAGGGCGCGATCCTGTCATTCCACAAGGTCCTGATCCCCACGCGTGCCGGCCGGATCACGCTCGACCCGATCACGGTCGCCGCGAATCTGGCGGTCGGGCGCGAGCGGACGGGGAGCTTCTTCGATCCGTACCGGTTCCGGTTCGAGCGGGCTTCCGTTCAGTCCAAACCCGTCGAATTGAATGTGCGGCCGCTGCCGGAGGCGGGCAAGCCGCCCCAGTTCTACGGTCTGGTCGGGCCCTACACGATTTCGGCCTCGGCCGCTCCGACCCAGGTCAACGTGGGCGACCCGATCACTCTGACGATCCGGGTCGGCGGCAATCCGTTCCTCAAACCCGTCCAGTGGCCGGCCCTGGAGCAGGTGCCGGAACTGGCCGCCGGCTTCAAGATCCCCGCCGAGAAGGCCTCGCCGGTCCTGGAAGGAGGCTGCAAGGTCTTCACGCAAACCCTGCGTGCCAACCGCGATACCGTCACGCAGATTCCCGCGATCCCGCTGGCGTATTTCGATCCCGCGAAGGGCGCCTATGTTGTGGCCCGGACGGAGCCGATCCCGCTCCAGGTGGCGCCGACCAAGGTGCTGACCAACGTCGATGTGGAAGGGACGGCGGCGGCGGTGCCCGTCAGCCGCGACGTGGAGGCGATTCGCAAGGGCCTCTCGGCGAACTACTATGGCCCCGAGGTGCTGGAGCACCAGACCCTCTCGGTCCTGGCGATTCTCACGCGTCCCATCCAGGTGGCGCTGTGGTCGATCCCGCTGGCGGGCCTGGTTGTCAGTGCGGCGGTGAGGCTGGCGGGCCGGACGAGCCCCGAAACGCTCGCCCGCAAGCGCCGGCGCCGCGCGGCCGCCGTGGCCTTGGCACAACTGAAGAAGCTGGAAGTCCTTTGTTCCCGGTCGGCCGTTCCCAGTCAACAGTCCGCTTCCCACGAACTGCTGCTTTCGGCCCTGAAGAACTACGTCGGCGACCGGTTCGACAAGGTGGCTGGGTCCTTGACGGCGGATGATTGCGGCCGAGCCCTCGCCGAGGCCACCGGCGATGCGGTCACTGCCGGCCGCTGCAAGGAATTGATCGACGCCTGCGAAGCCGCGCGCTACGCCCCGCTCCAGGCAGGCATCGGGCCGGACCAGGTCCGGGAGGCGATCGGATTGATTCAGGCCGTGGAGAAGCAAGGACGCACAGGACGCAGGACGGAGGACAGAGGACAGAAGACAGAGGACGGTGGACGGAAGCCTTCGCGGTCGTCCGTCTTGCGTCGTTCGACTTCCGGTCTCCCGTTTCTGCTTCTGTGCCTTTTGCCCGTACCCGCCGCACCGGCTGCGCCGGCGCTCCCGCGGGAGCAGCTCCATGTCCTGCTCCAGGAGGCCAACGCCGCGTTTCATGGGGCCAATGCCGCCGCCGGCCCGGAGGCGGGCCGGCCGCTCTATGACAAGGCGATCCTGCTCTATGAGAAGCTCCTCGAGCAGGGCGGCATCCAGAACGCCAAGCTCTACTACAATCTCGCCAACGCGTACCTCCTGCGCGGCCTGGGGGACGGAGCCCGTGGCTCGTCGCCCGTGACCCGTGGCCCGGACCACGAGTCACGAGTCACGGAGCACGATCTGGGCCTGGCGATCCTGAACTATCGCCGGGCGGCCCGGCTCGATCGCTCCGACGTCAACATCCAGAAGAACCTCGCCTTTGCCCGCAGCCGGCGCGTGGACCGGATCGAGGTGCCCGCCGAGCGGCGTGTCCTCGAGACGCTGTTCTTCTGGCATTATGACTTCTCTCTCCCCACGAGACTCGTCCTGGCCTGTGTGTCCTTCGCGGCTCTTTGTCTGGTCTTGACGTGGACCATCTGGCGGGGCCGCGGGTCCGTCACCTCCCTGGCGGCCGTCCTCTGCGCCGTGCTCTGGCTCGGTCTGCTGACCTCGGTTCTCGCGGAGACCAAACGCCGGGCGGATACGCGCGAAGGTGTCATCACGGTGAGCCAGGTGGTGGCCCGCCAGGGCGACGGTCCCAACTACCCGCCCAGTTTCAAAGATCCCCTCCATGCCGGCACGGAATTCGAGTTGCTCGAGCACCGTCCCGGCTGGCTGCACATCCGCTTGTCCGATGGCGCCGAGGCCTGGATCCCCGACACCGCCGCCGGACTCGTCTGAGAACAACAACCGAGGGAGAGACAAGCGCCGGAGCGAAGCAGGGACGCAGAGGACAGAAGATAGAGGACCGCACCGTCCTCCGACCTCTGTCTTCCGTCTTCGGTCCTCCGTCTTCCAGTCTCCTGGTGCTGCGCTGGGGGCAATTCTCGGACGGGGCGCGCGGGCCGCTGCCGACCGCGGTTGCGCCTGCGGTTCCCGGGGCGCGGGGCCTCATGTCCATTCCGTCCATCCCGAGGTTGGAAGGCGAAAAAATCGCCAAAAGTTTCTGGAGACGCACCGTCGGCGGGCCGATGGAAGGGGGAAGGTCGAAAGGCACAAGGAGAAACACCCACGTCAGCCGCCGCGGGCGGTCTGTGACTCGGGACGTGTCTCCGCAGCGATCTCGACAGTTTCTGCACTGGGGGGCAGTATGGGCAAGTCATTGATGATTGTGGACGATTCGGCGACGATGCGCAAGATCATCATGCGGACCGTGCGGATGTCGGGCCTGGAGTTCGAGCGGACCGAAGAGGCGGGCAGCGGGACCGAGGCCCTGGAGAAACTCCAAGCCGGCTCCGTCGATGTGGTGCTCTGTGACATCAACATGCCGGAGATGAACGGGACCGAGCTTGTCAAACAGGCGCGCCAGTTGCCGAGCTGCACCGGGACGAAGATCATCATGGTCTCCACGGAGAGCGCCCAGGAGTTGATCGACCGGGTACTCTCCGATGGGGCGGACGGCTACATCACCAAGCCGTTCACACCCGAGAAGTTCCAGGAGAAACTGACGCCGTTGCTGAATTGAAGGTTGGAATGATGGAATAATGGGGAAAAGGGGCGCCTCTCGCCACCCCATGGTCCAGTATTCCAACACTCCAATATTCCAGTATTTCGCGATTTCGATGGAGGATGCACGATGGTGACTACGGTGTCTCTCAAGGACGTGCTGCTCGAGAGCGTCAAAGAGGTCTTCGAGACGATGGTGTTTATGGCGTTGGAGGAGGCGGGTCAGGCGGCCCTGTGCTCAGACGAGCCGGCCCTGCTGGGAACGATCACGTTCAAGGGACGCCTGGAAGGATGCCTGGGGCTCTGCTGCGGGCAGACCTGTGCCCGTGCCATCGCCACCAGCATGTTGGGGATGGGCCCGGACGACGACCTGGACCCGGCGGACGTCTGCGACGCGATCGGGGAGATTGCCAACATGGTGCTGGGGGCCGTCAAGTCGCGCGTCCAGAACGAGGTGGGCAGCATGGAAGTGTCGATCCCGTCCGTGGTGGAGGGCCGCGAGCTGCGAACGACGCTGGGAGAAGACTCCCATCAGGTGGCGATCCGGGTGAGCATCGAGGACGAGTACTTTGCGAGCTTGTCCCTGTTGTACCGAGAGGCTCGGCCGTAAAAAGATCCAAGACGGCCGATCTGAAACACGTTCCGAACGTCAGATCCTGATGACTTGCCTATGGCTACGGTAGCAACGGATATCACCACCTGTGTCGCCGGATGGTCCGACGGGGGGTTCGAGGCGTTCTGCGACGACATTGCCGGCATGTTCGGGGTGGACATGCAATGTGAGCGACGGCAGGCCGCCGTGGCCCCGATTCGCAGCCTGCGCGAGCGCTTCAAGAAGCTGACCGCGGTGCATGTCGTCCGGGCCGAGGGCACGCTGGAGGGGACCTTCCATCTGCTCCTGGACCAGGCCGGATTGTTCATTCTGGGCGGCGTGATTGTCATGCTGCCCGAGCCGAGAATCCTGGAAGGCATCAAACAGGGCTCGCTGCGGGACGCCGAGAGTCTGCAGGATGCCGCACGCGAAGCGGGCAACCTGCTCGTGGGATCGTGGGATCGGGTCTTCCGCCAGGACTGCCAAGGGCATAAGCACTTCCTCAAGACCGACACGTTCATCGGCAAGCCATGGGACAATTCGGGCTTGGCCGATCTGCAAACCGACGAGGAGGCGCTGATCGTCACGTACGAGATGACGATCGAGCCCTATCCGAGCTTCACCTGCGCCGCCGTGTTCCCCAAGGCGGTTTTCGCCGGGCGGGGCGACCGGGAGACAGTCTTTGCCGCCCAGCCGGGTCCTGCCGCAGGATCGCCGGAGTCGCCCGGCGGTGGCGCAAAGCGTCCTGTCGTGCGCGAGTCTGCGCCAGAGGCACCGTGCACTGCGCAGGAGGAGACCCGCCGCCTCGTCGAAGAGCGGTCCCCGTCCATCCCTGCCCCGTCCATCCCCGCTTCGGATTCGATGTTCCTGGACCCCGCGTATGTGCTCGCGCAGCCCCGATCCGAACCGCCGGAAGGCGCGGGGCGCAAACCCGCGACCGACGACCGAGCCGCGCCCTTGCCTGCGGCAGCTCCTGCTGCCGGGCTGACCGAGCTGCTGGCGACCCCGGCCGCTCAGATCATGCAGAAGGAAGTGGTCTGGGCGGACCCCGAGGACACGGTACAGGACGTGATTGCCCGGATGCAGCAGCACAATATCGGCTACGTACTGGTCGGGCGCGACGGCAAGCTGGAAGGGCTCGTATCCAGCTCGAACATCCTGGGGGCCGTGAGCGTCTACCTGCGCCCCATGTTCGCCAAGTGGCGGCGTCCGGAGGATGATGCGACGCTCGGCGTGAAGGTGAAATGGATCATGAGCCGGCCGGTGCGGACGGTTCGCCCCGAGGCGACGGTGGCCATGTTGATCGAGAGCATGCGCCGTTGCGGCGGGCGGTGTCTGCCGGTGGCGGCGACGGACGGGACGGTGTGCGGCCTCGTCACGGTATTCGATATTCTGCTGCGCCTTCTGGCGGCCGACAAGAGTTTCGCCTGGCAGGGTCAGCCACCACAAGCGCCGGCACTGCTGCTTTGAGCGCGGGGCGCCGTGAGGGCCCGAAAGGCACGGAAGAAAGGTATGGAGAACGACAACAAGCTAACGGAACTCGTGGAACAGGCGGCCTGCTGTTTCAATATGCTGACCCCGACGGATGCGTCGGAGGTGCAGGCTCTCCAGGCGGTTCTCCAGCAGATCGGTGCGGTGGTGGCCGGCCTGGAGCGGGCTCCGGTGGACCTGCGCGAGCACGTGCAAGGAACGGCGGCGGACACGACCCGGTTGCTGGAGCGCATCTTGCGGCAGGAAGTGGCGGACACGGCCCAAGCCCTGGCGACGGTTTCCCAGGTAATCTGCACGCTGCAGGATCTGGTCGGCCGAGGTGTGATGTCGCCCGGCGGTGACGGCCCGGCGCCGTCGGAACTTCCGGTGGTACCGTCGGCCTCCACCGAGGTTGGCGCCGAGCCCAAAATGCTGGTGATCTCGGAAGAAGATGCGCCTCTGGTTCTGGATTTCATCACCGAATCCGGCGAGCATGTCGAGACCGCCGAGTCGGCGCTGCTGGAGCTGGAGAACCGTCCGGCCGACGGCGAGCTTATTCACAAGATCTTCCGCGCCTTCCATACCATCAAAGGCATGGCCGGATTTCTGAATCTGGCGGACATCCAATCGCTGGCCCATGCGTCCGAGAACCTGCTCGACCTGGCCCGCAAGAGCCAGTTGATCCTTGCCGGTGACGTCAGCGACGTCGTCTTCGAGGCGATCGATGGCCTCAAGAAGATGCTGGGGGCTCTGAAAGACTCTGTGGAGGCGGGCCGGCCGGTTGGGTCCCACGCGCCCCTGGCCTCTCTGCTCGAGAAGCTCCAGGCGGCGGCGGAAGGCCGGGCCTGTGCTTCTCCGCCGGCCGCCCGTACGCAAGAGAATGACGAGAAGCTCGACGCTATTCTCGAAGAGCCGGGGCGCAGCCCCGCAACGCCTTCGCCCGGTGCGGAGGAGCCGAAGACCGCCGGTGCGGGCGCGAGTGTGACCGGAGGGACGGCTGCTCATGCCGCCGAAGACAAGATCAAGGTGAGCACGACCCGTCTCGACAGCCTCATCAATCTGGCCGGAGAGCTGGTTATCGCGCAACTCATGGTGGCGGAAGAGGTCAACGGCACTTGGGCACATGCGCACAAGCTGGCGCAGCGGGTCGTCCACCAGGGCAAGATCGTGCGGGAGCTGCAGGAGCTCTCGATGTCCATGCGGATGGTGCCGGTCCAGGGCGTCTTTCAGAAGATGTCCCGCCTGGCCCGGGACCTGTCCCGCAAGGCCGGCAAACCGGTGGACTTCGTCACCGCCGGCGAGGAGACCGAGCTCGACCGTACCGTGGTGGACAAGATCGCCGATCCCCTGGTCCACATGGTGCGCAACGCCATCGATCACGGCATCGAGCCGAGCGCGAGCCGCGTGCAGGCGGGCAAGAACCCGGCCGGACGCATCGAGTTACGGGCCTTTCACCAGGCGGGCAACATCTTCATACAGATGGAGGACGACGGCCGGGGCCTGGACAAGGACCGCGTGCTCAAGAAGGCGGTCGAACAGGGCCTGGTGGCGCCGGGCCAGGAGGTGGCGGAAGAGGAGATCTTCAAGCTGATCTTTCATCCGGGTCTCTCGACGGCGGAGA
Organism: Planctomycetota bacterium; assembly: GCA_016872975.1. Classification (GTDB taxonomy): domain Bacteria; phylum Planctomycetota; class Phycisphaerae; order Sedimentisphaerales; family Anaerobacaceae; genus PLanc-01. Next base: position 488 of record VGYL01000058.1, on the reverse strand, counting down.
AAGTGACGAGCATCTCCGGCCGCGGGGTCGGCATGGACGTGGTCAAGAAGAACATCGAAGCGCTGCGCGGCCGGATCGAGATTGCCTCGAAGCGGGGCCAGGGCACGACCTTCACGATCCGTCTGCCTTTGACCCTGGCGGTCATTGACGGCCAGGTGGTCCGCATCGGCCGCAGCCGCTATATTGTCCCGATCAACTCGATCGTGCGCAGCCTGCGCCCCACGCGCGAGCAGGTGTTGACGGTCCAGGGCCGCGGCGAAATGATCCGGGAGCGCGGCGAGCTGATCCCGCTGGTCCGCCTGTACCGGCTCTTTGACGTCGTCCCCTCGACCGAGGATCCGACGGAGGCACTGGTCGTCGTCGTGGAGGCCGACAGCGGCTGCTGCTGTCTCCTGGTGGACGATCTGCTGGGCCAGCAGCAGGTGGTTATCAAGAACCTGGGCGAGGCGCTGGGACGGGTCCGGGGTGTCTCCGGCGGTGCCATTATG
>VGYL01000057.1 GCA_016872975.1 Planctomycetota bacterium | reverse complement strand
ACCACAGGGTGTCAAGCACAGTCCTCTCGCTTCTTCACACTGAGCGCCGGGTAACGCCACGGAGCGGTACTCCTGGAGGAATTGGGAGTAGAGCCTACCTGTGCGGCGCGCGACGTGCCGCCTTTTTCCGATTTTCTGTCGCAAAACGCTTCGGGGGTGCACTATATAGCGACAACGGTGATCCTGGGAGGGGTCCCAGGTGGCACAGCCGCCCTCGGCTGTGGGATTGAGAAGACCACCCCCGAGGGCGGGGGGCCACAGAGTTGGGGCCCGGTTCGCTAAGGTGTCTCTGATGGAAAATGACAAGTTCTACGTGGAACGATGTCTGGACGGCCATCCGGACGACTATCGTTTCCTGGTGCGGCGGTACCAGCCGGTCCTGCTGGCCCATTTGGCCGGCAAATTGGGCCATCGGGACCGGGCTGAGGAGGCCGCCCAGGAAGCCCTGGTGCGGGCGTACTTCGGCATGGACAAGCTCCAGAAGCCCGAGTCGTTCTGTGCCTGGCTGCTCGGCATCGCCGATCTCGTGGCGAAGGAGCAGCAGCGAAAGGAGTCGATCCGCCGCCGGCACGAGTCCGCCAACCCCGACGCGCCGCGGCGCTGCGGGGCCCAGGCCGAAGAGGCACCCGAGCCGGAACTCTCCCAGGATTTCTCACTCGAGGCGGCGGTCGCGGCCCTGCCCGAGGCGTATCGAACGGTGATTCTGCTGCGCTACTACGGCGGACGGTCGTGCCGCGGGATCGCCGGGCAGCTCGATATGCCTCTGGGCACGGTCACCAAAACGCTCTCGCGGGCCTATGCCTTGCTGCGGGAAGCCCTGCAGCGGCAGACAGCGAATGAGGTGCAGCAATGAATTGTGCAGAATGCCGGGAACGGTTGGTGGCGGGTCTCGAAGGGCTGCTGAAGGAGCCCGAGAGGCAGAGCCTTGTGGATCATCTGAAAGTGTGCCAGACCTGTCGGGCGGAGTTCAAGGGCTTGCAGACCCTGCGGCAACGCCTGGTCGGCGACGGCAAAACGCTGGCCCAGAGCAGTGTCGAAGACGAAGTCATGGACCGAATCCTTCGAGAAAAGAACGTCAGGCTCAAGTCGGCCGTGCAGGCCGGGACGGGCCTTGGCATAAGGAGACTGATTATGAAAAGCACAGTGGTAAAAGTGGCGGTGGCGGCGGCAGTGGTGCTGGCGTGTGGAGCGGCCAGGTTCCTCTGGAGCGGCACCGACTCGGGCGTGGCCCTGGCCGATGTGCTCGCGAAGGTGGGCCAGATTCGCGCACTGACGTACCAAATGGATAGTCGTACGAAAGTCACGGTGCCGGGGATGGCGTCCATGGAGATGGACATGAAGATGACCTGGCTGATCGCCGACGACTACGGAATGCGCCTGGACGGGACCACGGCCGACGCGAAGACCGGCCAGGTCGTAGCGGAGCACCGCGTGTACCTGCTGCCGGGGCAGAAGACCATGCTGATGCTGGAGCCCGCGAAGAAACAGTACGCGCGGATGGTGCTCGACGAGACGCTGTTCCAGGAGAAGAGAAAGGAAACCAACGATCCCCGGATGATGATTCAACAGCTTCTGGGATGCCGGTACGAGGATCTGGGCCGGAAGACGCTCGACGGGATCGAGGTCCAGGGGTTCCAGAGCACCGATCCGGCTCTCGTGGGCGGCAAGGGAGACGCGGATGTCAAGGTCTGGGTCGATACGAAGACCCGTCTGCCGGTCCGCGTGGACGCGAAGATGCGCATGGAGGGCCAGATGGAGATGGAGTACACCATCCATGACTTCCAGTGGGATGTCGCGGTCCGGGCGGACGAGTTCGCCCCCGTCATCCCGCCGGACTACAAGCCCAGCCTGGCCGATGGCGCCAAGGCAGTGGCGCCGACGGAGCGGGGCGCCATCGAGGGTCTGCGGTTCTGTGTCGAGTTCACCGGCGAGTATCCGCAAGCCCTCGACCTGAGCGGCGTCATGAGCATCATGCAGGACTTCATGAAGAGTGAGACACCCGTTGCGAAGAAGTACCAGCAGGAAGTGGCGCAGATGAAGTCCCAGGAAGAGCAACTGGCGAAGTCCATGGAGATCTCGCAGCCCATCCAGTCGCTGACCATGTTCTACATGACACTCTCGCAGCAGCATAAGGAGCCCGTCTACCACGGCAAGGTCGTCCAGCCCGGTGACGTGGCCCAGGTCCTGCTGCGGTGGAAGACCGGCGCGAACGAGTACCGCGTGATCTTCGCCGACCTGCACGCCGAGACGGTCAACGCCGACACCCTCGCCAAGCTGGAGGCCGCCCTGCCCCAGTAACCCGGGGCCAGAGAGACTCGATTCATCCTAGTACCGCATTTCACAAGTACCGCGACTATGGTGGTAGATTGCCGCGCTCGGCGAGCCTCGCTCGCAATGACATAGAGCGCCCAAGTATGTCATTGCGAGGAGCTTCAGCGACGAAGCAATCTCTACCGCAGCGCGGCCTTCGCCCGCAACCAAAAAGATCTCCGAATATGTGGTAGAAGTTGCTGACAAAGACTCTATAGTCTCAGGACTTGCGAAATGCGGTACTAGGCCGGGCTGTGGAGCCCGGCCTTTTTCATGCGCGGAGAGTTCTTCCCGTCGGTAGAATGCAAAATCCGGATTTCTCAGTAATGCGCGCTCCACGCGGCCCTCTATAGCTACAGAGAGCTCCGCGGTGGCAGCCGAGCCTTGGATCCGAGGAATCGTTGCGAATAGGGCGGTTCGGACTTGTCTGATGCTGGATTCGAAGAACTGGTGAATGCCCACGGCCGGCACGTGCTGAACGTGGCCCTGCGGACCGTGCGCGACGCCGAGATGGCCAAAGACGTCTATCAGGAGGTCTTTCTGGCCCTCTGGCGGCGTTGGCCTCAGTATACCGGCCCGGTGCACTGGGGGCGGTACCTCTACCGGATGACCGTCCGCAAAGCGCTGGAGTTGGCCCGCGGGCGACGGCCGGCGACGGACGTGGACGATTGCGAGCCCGAAAGCCCCGGCCCGGACCCGGATGCGACCCTGCGGCTCGAAGAGTTGCAGGGCAAGCTGACGGCGGCGCTGGCGAAGCTGCCGCCGCACCAGGCCGAAGTGTTCGTCCTGTCCCGGATCGAGGGTCTGGACCACGCGGAAATAGCGGAGATTCTCGCCTGCACGACCAACAACGTGCGCGTGTCTCTGCACCGGGCGGTGAAACAGTTGGCCGAGGAAATGCGTGATTATCTGGATTGAACGGCGGTGAGATATGGCCGGCCATGAACAATGGGAAGATCGACTCGTGCGTCTCGTGCTCGGAGACTTGTCCGAGTCCGAGAGGTCCGAGGTGCAGGCACACGCCGGGAACTGCGACTCCTGTCGCACCGAGCTGCGGCGCCTGGAGCGGCTGCTCGCCTGTGCCGGCGGGCGCCGGGGGCTCTCGGCAGAGGAGACGCTGCATATCTCGGCCCGGCAAGGCCTGCTGGCCGCCGTGCATGGTGAAGCAGAACCGAAAACGAGTGCTCGCCCGGTGCTCCGGCGGGCTTGGATAGGGAGACGGATTATGACAAGTTCCATCATGAAAATGGCCGTGGCGGCGGGGATTGTGGTCGCTGTCGGTCTGTTCGGTCTATCGAAGTTGCCGACGAGCGGTGATACGCCTCTCCGGCCGCTGGACCTTCTTTCCTCCGCTTGTGCGGCCGAGGAGGCCCTTTTCACCGGGACCAGGATCGTTCACATTCAAAATGAGATCGTCGTACAGGCCACGGGGACACCGGATTCCGCCGGGGAATTGCATGAGGTCTGGCTACCGATGTGCACGCTGAAACCCGACGGGCAATTGCGGTTCCATCAGCTCAAGCTCCCGGCGGCAACGGAATCCTACGTCGTGACGGACCACTCGTGGTATGACCCTGTAACGGGGTGCTTCACCCGGATCCTGAAGATGGGTGACGCCGTCGTCTTCGGCAATGCCTACGACGGCCGCTTCATCTATGATGCGACCGTGGGGCCCGGCCCCGCCGTACAGATCGCCGGCCAGGCCCTGGCCGGCAGCTTCAAACCGCCGCAGAGTCCGGCCGAGTACCTGGGAATTGCCCCGGGTCTCAAGACGGCTCTGGATCAGGACTCCTCGGCGGTACAGAGCGTGGAACCCGGCACCCTCGCGGACGGCACGCCCATCCACAGTTTCAAACTCGGCCTGTCCGGCCCGGAGGGGCAGCCGAGTCAAAGCTGGTGGCTGTTCAAGGTGCGCGACGACGATGCCACGATCGCGGAGAAAGAGTATGTCCTGCTGGGACGACCCCGGCTGCTCATCCGTCGCGTCCGGACCGAGTCCGTGGATGTGCCCGGCGTTTCCTGGACCCTCCGCGAGCTTGCCGGGACCGCCACGCCGGCGACCCAGCAGGTCTCTGTGACGCCTGACATGGTGCTCCCCAAGGTCTCGGTCCGGCACATGGTCGAGCGTGCCAAGTTCGAGACCTATGTCTTCTCGGTCCAGCCCGCGTGGACCGGCGCGGTCGAAATCACGGACGCCCTCAACCCGGCCAATCAGGAACGAATGTTCCTCCTGACCGCGCGGGCCGACGACCATCGGCACGTGGTCCTGGTCCAGGATGCGATGTACAACGCTCTGCTCGGCGGCGTCGTGAAACAGGGCACCGTCGTGTACACCGCCCCGAACGGTTTCAAGGTCTGGGGCGGCGGGCCGCAGAAGTGGTTCGCGCAGATCCTCCTGCAAAGCGCCCAGGCCTTCATCCAGGACCCGCCGGCCGAGGACCGCATCGGTTACGTGCTGGAATCGCCCGCCGGGACCTTCCCGGCCCTGGCCATCAACGGCCCGGTTACCGACGAGGAGCTCCACAAGCTGATCGACAGCCTGACACCCGCCCGGGAGTACCTGAGCGGCCAGGCAGACCATTCCGGCACGAAGTAGGCGCACATCGTGCGAAGAACGCCATTACGCAAAGGGAGATAGAATGAACGTGGAGAAAGTAAACAACGGTCGTTTTCTTGGGGCCTTGGGGTTTCTCGGGTTCCTGGGTTTCCTGGCCTTCACCGGCACCCGTCACGGCGAGTGGACGCGCTTCGCCTGGTTGTCCCTTCCTTCTCTACTGTCCCTCGGGGTGTTTCTCCCGTGGGATAAGGCCAAGGTCAAGGTCGCGGTGAATCCCTGCCGCAAGGGATATCTCGGCGCCCTGGGCTTTCTCGGTTTCTTGGGCTTTCTTGGCAGCACCAACCCGGACATGGCCACACTGGCGGTATTGGCGATACTCGCGGGGATCAGCACCCAGGCGGATGGCACACCACAGAAGACGCGGCCGCCCCGGAGAGAACCTTCGCGTAGCGCGCTCTGAAGACCAGAGCCATCTCACCTCGATCCGACTCCAGGCCGGGCCGCGCAGCCCGGCCTTTCCTCTTCTGGGGGCAAGAGACAAGGAGCCGCGAGAAGCGAGATAGGACAGAGAAGCCGATCCGGCCCTGTAGCACAGCCGCCCTCGGCTGTGTCCTGCGAGTCTTCCCAGCCGAGGGCGGCTGGGCTACAGGGTCAGGCGCGGCAATCTCTTCGCCGGGAGGGGAGAAAAAGTAGCGTCGCTTATACGGGAGCGGCAGGCTCTGGTGTATTACATGGGATAAGAGAGCTCTCACGAGTAGACGTGGTTGCCACGCTTCGCTCGCAAGGACATGATGCTGGAAGAACGGTACCTGATCTGGCGGTTCAAGCACGGCAGCGCCGCGGCGTTTGAGCGGATCTACGAAAAGTACAAGACCGATCTGCTCAAGCTGGCGGTGGTGCTGCTCGGGGAGACCTGCGCCGCCGAAGACGTTGTGCACGATGTCTTCGTCCACGTGGCCCGGACGCGGGCCAATCTGCGGATCACCGGCAATCTCAAGGCGTTGCTCACGACGGCCATTGGTACCCCGCCGCCATCATCCTGCAGGGCAGTGGCATCCGAAAGGACTACCGGCAAGCCCCCATAACGACGTATTGGACCGAACGAATAAACGAATCTATCTCGATCTCTCCCACGAGTTCCCGGAGGGTATCTTCGACATCGACAAACTGCCGGGCCAGTAGCCCCATTTCACCATCCAGGCAGCCAAGGCCGGGCGGCGGAGTCCGGCCTTTCTTCCATAGAAGGATGTCGCCTTCCTCGCGGCCTTCCGGGGCCAGCGGTCCTGGTACTACCACGGCCAAGGGGTGAAACGCGGCCCCGCGTACCGGTGCTTCGGAAATGCGGATCTTGCAGCGGAGAACGGGCCGGGTATCATGAGGGGACAATGCATGATACAAGCAGGGGATACCGGATGAAACAAGTCACTATCGGCAACCTGGGTTTCAGCAAGCTCGTCTGCGGGACCAATCCATTCTATGGACATTCCCACTTCAGTGCGGCCCGAGACGCGGAGTATCTGGGTCGTTTTGACGATCAGACGATGGAACGGACGATCCAGCGGTGCCTGAGCCTGGGGATCAATACCGTGGAATCCTGTGCCAATGAGCGAATCGTCCAGATCCTGGCACGGATGCGCAGCAGGCATGCCGGGCCGATTCACTTTGTAGGCAACACCCGGATCGACGAGACGTCGGCGATCAAGAGCCATCCCCAGAAGCTTTCCTTCCTGATCGAGAACCGAGCGGAGATCTGTGTGGTTCACGCGCAATACGTGGACCGTCCGAGGAAGGGAGATGCCATCGACGGTCTGCCCGGACTGATCGAGAAGATTCACCAGGCCGGTCTGCTGGCCGGAATCTCCACGCATCGGGTCGAGACGGTGGCACTCTGTGAGAAGCGGGGCTACGGGGTCGACACGTACCTGTTCCCGCTGAACCTGACCGGATTCGTTTATCCCGGCTACGACGGGACGGAAAGCGTGCAGGAGCGGATCGACATTGTTCGCAACACGCCCAAGCCGTTCATCCTGCTCAAGGTTCTTGGGGCCGGCCGGATTCCCCCCAAGGAGGGCCTGCCGTTTCTCGCGGAGAACGCCAAACCCACCGATCTGATCTCTCTCGGGTTTGCCACGGAGGAGGAGGTCAGCGAGGCGGCCGAGCTCGTCGAGAATCTCTTCTAGCCAGCCTTACGCCTGAAATATCGCGTCGGGTAGACCCACAAGACTGTGGCGGTTGTGGTATTGGCGAACGGACGTTTTGGGGTCCCCGATAGGCCGGCCTATGATGGACGACAAGCTGCTGGTATTCCAATGCCCGCGTGAGAGCCCGACTCTGCCTCTGCATGTTGCCGCGGTCGTCGCCTCTCGAAAACGGTTGACAGCGTTCACGGCGTTGAGCAGAATTGAACCCGTGAGAATCAGATGCGCCAGGTCACCAGCCGGGACCCGTTTATGTATGGATTCGAGCAAAAGAAGGATCAACTGAGCGAACCTCTCCGCGTCTTTCTCCTGCGTTGTGTGGAGGCCGTGCGGAGGGACTACCCGGATGCCAAGATCATCCTGTACGGCTCCCAGGCGCGGGGACAGGCGACGCCGGAGTCCGACGTCGATATGTTGATCCTGTTAGACTCGGAGATACCGTCGCAGGAACGATCCGCGATCCACGATCGACTCTACGAGATCGGGCTTGAGCATGATATGGTCATCAGTGCCCTGATCGACAGCGTTCCGGAATGGGAACAGCCCATCTCCCGAGCGACGCCGCTCTATCAGGCCGTTCAAGAGGAAGGGATTCTCGTGCCATGACCGGCGATCAGAGGGATTTGATTCGTTACCGGATGGAACGAGCCGGTGAGACGCTGCAAGAGGCTCGGTTGATGCTGGAACATGGGCATCTTCACGGCGCGGCTAACAGAATCTATTATGCGTGCTTCTACGCCACGGTGGCCTTGTTGTTGACCCAGGGGTTGTCCAGCCCCAAGCACAGCGGCGTGATGGCCCTTTTCAACCGGCATTTCGTCAAAGAGGGGATCGTGCCCGTCGAGATGGGGAAGTTCTACTCTCGCGCGTTTGACCATCGCCTCGTGAGCGACTGCGGCAAAGCCATCGAGCTCAGGGAGGAAGACACGAAGGCCGATCTCGAGAAAGCCCAGGAGTTCATCGCCCACATCGAATCGCTGTTGCAGTCGATTTGACAGCGCGTCCTGTCTTGCCCCTGTCGCCTCCAGCAGAGCATCTTTGGGTCTGCCTTCCGTCCTCTGTCCTCCGTCTTCCCGTAGTTGGCCGGTTGCGCGGCGGGGGGCTGGGCGTCTATAATGGTGTCGTTCTGAGGCACGGATCGAAACAAGGAGCCTGGAGTGAGTGATCGACGCACGGAGCTGCTCGAGCTGCTGGACCGGTTCGGCGCGGGCCTCTATGCCCTGCTGACCAGGCTCACCTTGCGCGAGGAGGTGGCCGAGGAGCTGATGCAGGAGTTGTTCCTGAAGCTCCACGGCGCCAAGGACCAGGGCCGGATCGAGTGCTGGTATGCCTATGCCCGGCGCACGGCGATCAATCTCGCCTTCGACTGGCGGCGCCGCCAGAAGATCCGCCGGGCCTGCTCCCTCGACGCGCTGTCGGAACGTGCCTCAGAAACCGACGGTCCGTTGGGCCGGCTCATCGCCTCCGAGGAGCTCGAGCAGGTGCTGGCGGCGCTCGGCCGGCTCCACGGCGCCTCGCGCGAGGCTTTTGTCATGCGGTACTTGCAGCAACATTCGTACGAAGAGATCGCCGAGCAGCTCGGCAAGACCGTTCATCAGACGCGGGCGTTGTGTTTTCGCGCGATGAGCACGTTACGCGATGTGCTCGGCTGCGTTTCGTTGCCGGCGGGCGGAAAGGAGGTTCAGCATGTCCTCGATGAATGATGCGGAGCTTCGCCGCCGGCTCGAGTTGCTGGCCGACGTGCAGCCGTCGCCCCAGGCCACGAGCCGGGCGCTGGACCGCGTCCGCCAGACGCTTACGGACCCCAACAAACTACCGGCTCGCAAGAGCCTCGGGAGAATCGTTATGAACAGCAAATGGACCAAATTCGCCGTCGCGGCGGCGATTGTCGTGGCAGTCCTTCTGGGGCTGCAATTCCTCGGAAATCCCCTGGGTTCGAGCCTCACGTTCGCCCAGGTCATTCAGCCCATTCTCAATGCCAATACGGCGATTCTTGAGATTATCATCGGGGTCGAGGACCCGAACACGCCGGTGATTCGCGACATGGTCATGGGTTCGCGCATCCGCCGAACCGTCAGTGGCATCGAAGGCAACGTCAGTATCATCGACCTGGAGGCCGGACGCATCCTGAATCTGGACACAACCAAGAATGAGGCCGCCTTCATTGACCTCAAGGGCCTGCCTGCCATCCCGAACTACCTGGACCATCTCAAGAATGTGCTCACCACGCTTCAGGACAGCCCCCACTTTGTGACGGAGGACCTCGGCATTCAACAAGTCGACGGACATGAGGCGATTGGATTTCGCGCGAAACATCCGAAGATTGACATTGTTCTTTGGGCCGATGCCAGGACGGGCTTGCCTATCCGCATCGAGCAGAAGGAAGGCCAGTTGAGCGTGATCTGCAAGAACCTCCAGTTCGGCGTTCCCATGGATGAAACACTGTTCAGCATGGAGGTGCCCGAGGGCCACACGCTGCAGCAGACCGAGATCGACCTGCTCGGCTCGACCGAGGCCGACTTCATCGAGGGCCTTCGCATTCTGGCGGAGCGGTACGGGGACAGCCAGTTCCCCGACAGTGTCGCTCTGGAAGACTTCATGAAGCGAATCCCCCAGATGCAGGAAAAGGAGAAGCAGTTCAAGTTGTCACCCGAGGAGGATGCCGACCTCACCAGCAAGATTCAGAAGCACATCCTGTTCCTGCGGTTCTACAAGGGCGAGGGCAAGTGGTACTATCGCGGCCAGGGCGTCAAGCTCGGCGAGGCGGACAAGGCGATTTTCTGGTACCGGCCGAAGGACTCCGCGACCTATCGCGTGATCTATGGCGACCTGCACGTCGAGGACGCTACCCCGGAGAACCTGCCCGAGCCGCTGGCGGTGGACGATGTCGTCACGCCCGTTGCCAGCTATCAGCAGTGGTCCAAGCCGGAGTTCGTCGGAAGCCAGGAGGACTTCTGGTATGTCCTGCCGGACGGCAAGGCTCAGGTCAAGGCATATCTGACGCTCATGAAAGGGCCGAAGGACACCTCGCTCATGCCGGTCTCGCTGCCCTACGCCAAGGCTCCGCTGGAAGCGGTGCTCCTCGGCGGACCCGGCCAGCCGGCTCAGGATTTCGCCGCGCTGCCCTTCCACAGAACTGGCGACGGCACGTACAACATCGAGCTGCCCATCGACAAGCTCTCGGCAGGCCAGACGATGATGATCCTCCAATGGCACTTGTCGCTCGACGAGTTGAAGTTCGAGCAAGGACACTACATCACGGTGCTGCAAGCTGTGATCCCTGTCATCTCCTACAAGCTGAATGTTGGCGTCGATCCGCAGAGCGAGTTTGAATTGACCATGCCGCCGAAAGACAGGTGGGTCACGCCGTTCACCGGCGGTGCCCCCGACGGGGCAAAAACCAAGTTCGGCAGTTGCGGATTGCTGGTCCGCAAGCGTCAGTAGGACTCCCTTCTCGCATCCAGTCCCAGGCCGGGCCGTCCGGTCCGGCCTTTCTGTTGCCCCCGTCGTCGAAAAAACGACTGGTCGCCCGACGTGTTTCGTGCGACACTATCAGGGCTGACTGGGCGTATAGGTTGGTGTCCATCGGCATGAAGGAGACCACGAATGATCGATGTCCCCAGGATAGGTCTCGCGCAGGACCATGTGCTTAAACGCGCTCTCTTGCTGTATGGCCTGCATGCGCTTCTCTTCAACCTCTTCTTCGTGTTCGCCTACTATATTCTGCCCGAGGGTTTCATGCGGAGCAGTCCCCAAATGGGAGCCGCCGAAGCGGTGGCGCGGCAACCGTCCTTCTGGTCCCAGTTCGTCGTGACCGTGTTCTTCAACCTGGGGGTCGTGGCCCTCATCATCATCCTCTGCAATTTTAATCGGATCAAAGGCATCCCGGTCGGTTATCTGGTTCCGGTGTCTCTGGCGATCGCCGGAGGCCTGATCGTCGGGACGAATTCCTTTCTCTCCGACGACCTCGACCGATACAGTTCCGTGCGGGAAGCGATGGCCCTGGGGCAGACCATCGGTGGCTTGGAGACCCTGGGCTTCATCCTCATCGTCGCGGCTACGGTGCCGCTGGGCGTCTATCATTACCGCAGTTGGTGGCGCTGGAGCGGACGGTGGAAACCGGAGAAGGTGATGAACCTCCGCGACATCCGGCTGTCCAGATCCGAGGTCCTCACTCTGGTTGCCGGGCTGTGCCTACTGATCCTCGCGGCCTACCGGGAAACCGCCATGGCGGCGAGCCGGTAGGGTCGAACCCGTGTAGAGACCGCCCGGTCTTCCTTCTTGCCTGCGCTATCGGAAAAACGGGTGGCCGTCGGACGGACTTCATGCGACAATGTCGGGCCGGAATGGGTATAGGGATCGTTCGCATGAGGAGATCGTCCATGAATCGACGCACCTTCTTGAAACGGATCGGATGGGGGGCCGCGGGGGCGGCGGTGGCAGGCTGCAAATCCATCCCGAGTGGAGAGTCCAAGGCGGATCGGCCCAACGTCATTCTTGTGCTTACGGATGACCAGGGCTACGGGGATTTCTCATGTCACGGCAACCCCGTCCTGCGGACGCCGAACTTGGACCGGCTGCACGCCCAGAGCATTCGCCTCACGGACTTTCACGTGGCCCCAATGTGTACGCCGACACGGGGACAGCTCATGTCCGGGCTCGACGCGCTGCGCAATCGAGCCAGGCACGTCTGCGGCGGATTGACCATGCTGCGCACCGATGTCCCGACCATGGCGGACATCTTCCAAGCCGGCGGTTACCGCACCGGCCTGTTCGGCAAGTGGCACCTGGGCGACAGCTACCCCTACCTGCCTCAGGATCGCGGCTTTCAGGAGGTCGTGCATCACAAGTCGTGGGGCATCACTTCCGCTGCCGACCGATGGGGCAATGACTACTTCGACGACCTTTATTACCACAACGGCAAACTCGAGCCGTATGAGGGCTACTGCACCGATGTGTGGTTTCGGGAAGCGATGAAATGGATCAAGACCCGTGCCGACGGGAGCGAGCCCTTCTTCTGCTATCTGCCGACGAACGCTCCGCACGGGCCGCTCTTCGTCCCGCCGCAGTACGCCGAACCCTACAAGAAGCCGGGTGTCCCGGCCGATTTCTTCGGCATGATTGCTAATCTCGACGAGAACATAGGCCGGCTCATGGCCATGCTCGATGAGACCGGCCTGGCCGACAATACCATCTTGATCTTCATGACCGATAACGGTGGAACCGCCGGCGTGAAGACATTCAATGCCGGCATGCGAGACGGCAAGACCTCCCTCTACGATGGCGGCCATCGCGTCCCCTGCTTCATTCGCTGGCCGGCTGGGAAGCTGCGCGCGGCAGGCGACATCGGTGAGCTAACGACGTGCCAGGACCTGCTGCCAACGCTGGTCGACCTGTGCGGCCTGAAGGTGCCGGTGGGAATCCGATTCGACGGCACGAGCCTGGCGGGCCTGCTGCGCGACTCGCAGACACACCTAAGCAACCGCATGGTCGTTGTGCAATATCACATCGACATTCCCAAGTGGAATGCGACGGTGATGTGGAAGAAGTGGCGGCTGGTCAAAGGCGAGGAACTGTACGACATCGCGGCAGACCCTGGTCAGAAAACGAACGTCGCCGACAAGTATCCGGACGTGGTCCAGGCGATGCGGGAGCACTATGAGAAATGGTGGGCCGACGTCGAGCCGATCGCGAAGGAGCCCTGCTATGTGCAGATCGGCTCAGAGCAGGAGAATCCCGTGCGCCTCACCTGTGCGGACTGGTACGGAGTCTACGCCGACAACTTCGGCCACCTGCAGCGGAAGGTCAACTCGTACTGGAACCTACTGGTCGAGCGGGAGGGCGAGTATGAGTTCTCGCTGAGCCGGTGGCCCCCGGAGTCCGGCGCCGCGATGGATGCCACGGCCACGCATCCGACCGGCAAGGGCAAGGCCTTTCCGGTCGCCAAGGCCCGCATGAAGATCGGCGAGTTCGACGAGTCCAAGCCCGTCGCATCAGGCGACAAATCCGCCACGTTCACGATCCGCCTGAAGCCCGGCAGGACTCGCCTGCAAACCTGGCTCTATGACTCCTCCGGCAACGAGCTCTGCGGCGCATTTTACGTCATGGCCACGCGTGGATAGCCGGCAGCCGTTGACGAACCGTCCCTCAAAGGGATATAACTCGGCTGCTCGAAAAGTGACCTTCTGGGATGAAAGCAGTGCAGACGCATCATAAGATCATCACCGGTGATTCACGGCACATGGCCGAGGTGCCCGACGAGTCGGTGCACCTCGTCGTCACCTCCCCGCCCTATTGGCAACTGAAGGACTACGGCGCCAGCCGCCAAATCGGCTTCGACGACAGCTACGAGACCTACATCAACAACCTGAACCTTGTCTGGTCCGAGTGCCACCGGGTCTTGGCCAAGGGTTGCCGGCTGTGTGTGAATATCGGCGACCAGTTCGCCCGCTCCGTGTATTACGGCCGATACAAGGTGATCCCCATTCGAACGGAGATCATCAAGTTCTGCGAGACCATCGGCTTCGACTACATGGGAGCCGTCATCTGGCAGAAGGTGACCACTTGTAACACGACCGGCGGCGCCACGATCATGGGCTCGTTCCCCTATCCCCGCAACGGCATTCTCAAGCTGGATTACGAATTCATTCTGATCTTCAAGAAGCACGGCACGGCGCCGGCCGTCAGCAAGGAAATCAAGGAGCAATCGCGCCTGACAACGGACGAATGGAACCAGTTCTTTGCCGGCCACTGGAATATCCCCGGCGCGCGGCAGGACGATCATCTGGCGATGTTCCCGGAGGAAATCCCGCGCCGTTTGATCCGGATGTTCAGTTTCGTGGCGGACACGGTCCTTGACCCGTTTTTGGGCAGTGGGACGACCTGTCTGGCCGCGCGCAACCTGGGCCGAGACTCCGTCGGCTACGAGATCAATCCCGATTTTCTGCCCATCATTCGCAGGAAGCTGGGGGCTGACATGAGAGACCTCTTTCCGGATGCCACTTTCGAGTTCACCCTGCAGGAACGAGCTGAGATCGGTTTTCACCGGAAGGTCAATCAGCTTCCGTATGTCTTCCGGGACCCGGTACAATTCGACAAGAAGACCGATCCGCGCAGCATGCCGTTTGGCTCGCGCATCTGCCGTACTGTCAAGAAATCTCAAGCTAAGAGCCTCTAACAGAATGAAGACTGCCCCCATGTCATTGCGAGCGGAGCGCGGCAATCTCCCAGACGTGCGATTGAGATTGCTTCGTCGCCCTCGGCGCGAAGCGCCGCTGCGCGTCGGGCCTCGCAATGACATATTCAGGCTCATTCTGTTAGGGGCTCAAAAAGGAATTGAATGGCCTCATCACGGGTGATCCTGGTCGCCACGACGAATCCGGGGAAGGTGCGGGAGCTGCGGGCGCTGCTGGGGGACACGGTCCAATGGCAGAGCTTGGCGGATTTTCCGGGGGTGACGGAAGTCGAGGAGGATGGGGCGACGTTTGCTGAGAATGCCCGCAAGAAGGCCTTGGGGTACGCCCAAGCGACGGGGCTCTGGACGCTGGCCGATGATTCCGGGCTGGTCGTGGATGCCCTCGGCGGGGCGCCGGGCGTGAACTCCGCCCGGTTCGCCGGTGCAAGGGCCCAGGGAGAGGATCGTAAGACCGTCGACCGGCGGAATATGGAGAAGCTGCTGGGGCTCTTGGAAGGTGTGCCGCGGGAGAAGCGCACAGCGAGGTTCGTATGTTACCTGTGTCTGGCCAGCCCGGAGGAGGTTCTGCTGGAGACGCAGGGGACCGTGGAGGGTCTGATCGCGGAGGAGCCCGCCGGCACGGGCGGGTTCGGGTACGATCCGGTCTTTCTGGTGCCCCAACTGGGCAGGACCGTCGCCCAACTGGGGGAAGAAGAGAAGAACGCCATCTCCCATCGCGGCAACGCCATGCGCCGGCTCAAGCCGCTGCTGGCCGAGCTTCTGTCCGCCCTCTCGAACAAAGGCGCGGACCGGCGGTACTAACAGTGGGGCGGATAGATCCGCGTGCGGCCGACGGCGCGCCGGACGGTCGCCGAGTCGATACGCCCTGGGAATGGGTGGA
This sequence comes from Planctomycetota bacterium, assembly GCA_016872975.1. Classification (GTDB taxonomy): domain Bacteria; phylum Planctomycetota; class Phycisphaerae; order Sedimentisphaerales; family Anaerobacaceae; genus PLanc-01. The sequence continues at coordinate 266 of VGYL01000057.1, read as the reverse complement.
AGTGAAGGAAGCGACAAGTGGGATGGCCGGAGTTGGCCCGGCGGACAATCTCTCCGTAAAGCCTTTTCTTGCCAAGAGATAGGGAAGTGAGGGCCGCAGGCCGGGTCGGCAAGACCTTCGTGGATGGTGAATGGGGCCCGGCCGAGGATATGCGGTTGCCGGTGCCAGGCCGCGTCGGCGATTGACTTGATCGGTCCGAGCGGATAGACTGGGTCAGGGTGAGTGGATGGCGGTTCTGGAAACAGTCTCTTAGTTGGCGGTCAGTG
>VGYL01000056.1 GCA_016872975.1 Planctomycetota bacterium | reverse complement strand
ATCCCCCGACTTGTCACACGAGCCGCCGGATCGCTCCGGACCGGACGGAATAGCGGGGGCGGCGGTGCTGCGTTTTCACCTGGAACCGCTGAGAAGTCGGCCCTCGTAGCGTTGTAGTACTAGGAGACTTCAAATCTGCGAATAGCTCGCCGGCTTCAGATACAGGTTGGTGATCCCCTTGTCGCGGAGGATCGCCTTGTCGGCGTACTCGGGCCTGGAGCGCAGCTCCTTCCATTCCGGATCGGCGCCGAACGTCTTCCAGTTCGCCTTGCTCTCTTCCATGTCCTTGAACGCGAGCATGTACGTCAGGTTGGGCATCTTCGTCCCCGCCAGCGTCCGGCCGAAGAAGACCGGATGCAGGCCGACCTTGCGGAAGATGGCCAGTTCGGCGGTATCGAACATCTCGATCTTCTTGAGGCCGGTCTTCTCGCTGGGGCTCTCGTAGATCCGCAACTGGAAGATCCGGCCGGGCGCATCCACCGGCGTCTCGAGCTGCGGCATACTCTGGAACGCGACCATGAGCTGAACCTCTACGGTCTTATAGGCCGGCTTATCCGCGGGGGCATTGATGAAGTCCGCGCCGTTCAACAGGTACTCCTTGTCCTCGTCCGCCTTCTGCGGCAGCGTGGCGAAGGCCACGACCGTCCGGTGAGGCAGCAGGACATAGACCGGGCTCAGGCCCTCGGCCGGATAGAAGACGCCGACCGGCTTGACCCCGAGCCGGTTCCACGCCGGGATCGCGGCCCCGCTCAGATACTTGTCGAGGCCGGCCTTCTGCGCCTCGGTCTCGATCTCGTACCGCCGCAACTCATAGTAGCCTGCGACCTGGACCACGGCTTCCGCCGCCCGCGCGGCCGCCTGTCGCGCCCGCAACCGGGCCAGCCGGCTCCGGTAGGCGATCTCACTCTCATTGGGCAGCCGCTTCGCCGCGTCCGACCCCTCCTGCGCCAACAGGACGCCCCCGCCCAACGAGGCCATCCCTGCCACACACGATTTCGCCAGAAACTCACGTCGTTCCATGTTCGATCTCCACACAGGGTCTCTCTTGCCATCCCCCCGGGAATAGGCGGACCCGCAACCCGAAAAGAACCACGTCCGCCACCTGACCCCCGTCGAGGCGGCGGAGCCAACCTCGCAACAACATACCCCGCCTCGCAGCCCCCTGCAAGTCTCAGTCCGGACGGCTGAGGATTCGGACCGTGCCCTGGTCGCCGTTGACTTCGAGGGTGTCGCCGGTCCGGAGGAGGCGGGTCGCGGGGCCGACATTGACGACGGTCGGGATCCCGTATTCCCGGGCGATGATACTGCCGTGGGACAGGAGGCCGCCCTGAGCGATTACGATCCCTGACGCGGCGACAAAGGCTGGTCCACGATGGCCTTTCGGATCTTCTCCAGGAACACGGCGGGTCGCGCCGCAACGTCCGCCAGCGCCGCCACCATCTCAGGGAAGCCCTCGATACTTTCGACATGGTTCTGATACGCGGATGTGGTTATGCAGAAGCCATCAGGCACGGGCAGCCCCCAGCGGCTCATTTGCGCCAGATGGAAGGCCTTGGGCCCCACGGAATCGGCATCCGATTCGGCAATCGCCGCGAACGGCAAGACGATTCTCATTTCAAAGTCCGCGTGATCTCCTACACGCAAAGGTCCCTTATTCCCAGTGTTGCCAGGAGAGAACAGTGACTCCCTGTCGGAGGTAGGATGCGTCGCCGCCGTAGACGAGGGTCGCCCGCGCGTTGGCTTGGTCGGGCAGGGAGCGCCAGTAGGTCAGGCCCTGGAGGTAGTCACTGGCAAAGGTCTGGCCGGACTTGATCTCGATGGGGACCAGTTCCCCGCCGTGATCGAGGAGCAGGTCGACTTCGTGGCCGGTCGAGTCCCGCCAGAAATACAGGTCGGGGGTGACCCCCCGGTTGTGGTAGTTCTTCAACAGCTCCGAGACCACCCAGGATTCGAACACCGCTCCGCGGGCCGCGTGTGTGGTCAGTTGCTCGGCACTGGCGATGCGCAGGAGGTAGCAGAGCAGGCCGGTATCGAGGAAGTACAGTTTGGGGGATTTTACCAGCCGTTTGTTGAAGCTGCGGTGATGCGGCCGCAGCAGAAAGAGAAGGTAACTCGTCTCCAGGAGAGACAGCCATCGCTTGGCCGTGGGGACAGAGATGCCGCCATCGGCGGCCAGTGACGACAGGTTGAGCAACTGGCCGCAGCGGCCCGCGCAGAGCCGGATGAAGCGGCCGAAGGCCTCGATATCGCCGACGTTGAGCAACTGCCGGACATCGCGTTCGAGATAGGTCAGGTAGTAGTTGGCCAGCCAGTCCTGGGGTGGCAATCTCTTGTCGTGGATCCGCGGATATGAACCCGTGAAGAGGACCTCAAACAGGTTGTCTGCCGGCATCGGCTCGCCCGCCGGGACGAACTTGCCCAAGCGGTCCACGTCGAGCGCGGGGCGGCCTTTCAGTTCCGAGTGGGTGAAGGGCAGCAGGTGCAACACGGCACAGCGACCGGCCAGGGATTGGCTGATCCGTTCCATCAGGAGGAAGTTCTGCGATCCGGTCAGGATGAACTGTCCCGGCCGGTCGGTTCGGTCCACGATCCCCTGGATGTAGGAGAATAGGTCGGGCGTCCGCTGGGCCTCATCCAAAACCACGGCCTGCTCGAATCGGCCCAGGAAGCCGCGCGGATCTTCCGTGGCGAAAGCACGCTGATCGGGATCTTCGAGCGAGACGTACGGATGGTCCGGAAAGACGGCTCGGACCAGGGTGGTCTTGCCGGACTGACGCGGGCCGGTGAGCAGTACGACCGGGTATCGCTCGGCTGCGGTCCGCAGCTTCCGTTCCAGATGACGCTGGATCATGACCGGACTCCTTGGAGCTTTTTCTGCTAATTTAACATTGGTTATTAAACTTGCAAGACCCTTCTATGACAACGATCCGCTCAAAGGCTAACGCCTCTGCCGGGTGGCATCGCCAAGGCCGGCGGCCGGCCTTGGCGATGCCACCCGGTCTTAGCTTTTGAGGCTTGGTTCAAGAAACGGGCTTCTCGGGTAACAAAGGATGGGTGGCAGCGATGTAAACGTTGCCCCGGTCATCGACCGCGACGCTTTCACCGCCTTCGGTGGCGAAGAGCTTGGGCTCGGAGAGTGTGCCGTCGGGCCCCACGTTGAAACGCCACGTCTTCAGTTCCGCCTCATTGGTGACGTAGTCGGGCGAGAGGTAATGAAATGGCTTGGGCGTGGTCGAGTCGCACCGGAACTCGGCGTCGCCCATCCACCGGTTCACCGGCAGAACCGCGATCGAAGCCGGATGTGGGGCGGCGGCCTCGGCTTTGCGGTTTGCCCTTTCCTATGCTCGTACGAGCACACTACAAACCGGCGCGCGGCAGGCCGGCCTTGCTGACGTAGGCCCGAACGAGCACCGGCACGTTGACCTTCTCCCCCACCTTCGGAATCGCCTTCTCGTCGGGATCGAACATCGACAGCAGCAACACATATTCACGGTAGGACACTGCAACGAGGGGAGTCAACTCTCCGGTCTCTCGAAGCCCAGAGGGACTGTTTTTACGAGCTTCGCTTTCCTGATTCAGTCCTCCTCCGCCTGTGCCCGGTTCCCTCGAACACTTCTTTCCGGGCACGTGAGGGCCTCCCGGAGATCTTACTCCCGAATTGAACCGACGGGTCCGAACGAAGCAAAGCACTCGCATTGTCAAAGAACCACGTCGTCACCCCCCTGAACCGCCTCTTCAAGAAACTCTTTGAAGAGAACCTCTGCCGGAGCTTTGCTTTCCGGAATACGTCCTGCCTCCGCTCTCTTTGGTTTCGCCTTCTTTCGTTTGTTTCGGCTTCAAGAGAGGAACGGAAGGACGGACTGTTTGACCCGCCTGAAGGCGGAATTCCGAACGACAGTGGAAGGACGGACTGTTTTCTACTGCCTCGCGGCAGCACTACGAACGGGTGTCTTTCGTAGCTCGATTCGCCTGATTCGCACAGGAACACGGTTTTGGGCGGCTCTAAGCCATGGTTACACGACCCCTGGCGGGGGGATGTGCAACCATTCTGATCTCGGTGCTCTCCTGCGACATCTCCCCATCGAAATCCCCGAGGGCCGGCCTGGCCAGTGAGGTCATGCCTCAAAGGAGTGAGCGGGCCTCTACTCCCCGTATCGGACAAAGGACCTTCCGTCCTTGAACCTGTTTCTCTATTTCTGTACAGGTGAGATCCGGATTGCGTGGTATCGCCAGGGGCTCTGCCTGTGACGATGATTTCCAGCGAATCCGCACAACCATCGTCAAGGCCGCAGAGGGCTCCCAAACGCGATGCATCGCGTTTGGGAACCCAGGCCGGCCTTGGCGATACCATCCGGCAGAGATCTTGGCCTTTGCGTGGATCGTTGGTCTTTTCAGGGGTTCGCGTCTTTCGCGGTTAACCGGCCACGGCTAAGGCCGCAGGACGTCCCAGAGGCGCAGGCCAGCAACCTTGGTGAAGTGCATATCGAAGGTCATCAGGATGGAACCGGTTGCGAGGGTGTGCGCTGCGATCCAGACATCGTTGAGAGGCAGGGGCGTACCCGCCCGTCTGAGAGCATGCTTGATCTCAGCAAAGTCGATGAGCACCTTCCTCATTGCCAGTCCCGTGCATCAACCTCGCGGAGGTCTCGGGTATTCCGCTCGAATTCCTGCATCTCGGCCTGGGACCAGAGACCGGAGAACTCGGCGAAATCGGCCTTGTGTTTGCCGTTGCCGGAGGGCTCCAAGCCCAGCGCCTGACGGAGGAGCATCTTGACGGTCTTGTTCAGACTGAGCCCTTGTTCCCGGGCCTTCGCCTCGATCCCGGCCTCAAGAGACTCATCCAGATCGTGGATCGTGATCGATTTCATCCGTGTTCCTCATTTATGCACCACAATGGTTCACCAATGGTTCAATTGTATCTGTTCCCAGGCGCAAAGGCAAGGGGTTCGAGAGACGATACCCGCCCACACTACTGCCGCATTTCGCAAGTCCTGAGACTATAGGGTAGAGATTGCTTCGTCGCTGAAGCTCCTCGCAATGACATACTTGGGCGCCCGATGTCATCGCGAGCGAGGCTCGCCGAGCGCGGCAATCATGTCATTGCGAGGAGCGCAGCGACGAAGCAACCTCACCATAGTCGCGGTACTTGTGAAATGCCGTACTACGGGATTCTCAGAGGGTGTGTGAGAAGCCAGCCTTCTCTGGGTGGCATCGTCAAGCGGAGTCTTCGGAGCTTGGCGATGGCGGACTTTCCGTGCGCCGGACCATCGCCAAGGCCTACCGGCCTTGACGATACCATCCGGCAGAGAGCTTGGCCTTTGCGCGGATCGTTGAGAACAAGAGTTGCGGCACGCGACGTTCAATCCGCCCTGCCGGCGAGGGTGCGGTAGGCGGCGGCGGCGGCGAACAGGAGCGTGCTGGTCAGGACCGTGCAGGCGCCGGTGGGCAGGTTGAGGTAGTAGGAGAAGAGAAAGCCGCCGACGGCGCTGGCGACGCCCAAACCGAGCGAGGCGGCGACGACGGCCCGGTGGCCGCGGCAGACCTGGTAGGCGGCGGCGGCCGGGTTCGTGATGAGGCTGAAGATCATCAGGCCGCCGATCAGGGGCAGGTTGACAGCCAGGATGACGCCGCACAGGGCGAGGAACAGGGCGTAGACGAAGGTCTCGTGCACACCGGTCGCCGAGGCGATGGTGCGGCTGAACAGCAGGACCTTCAACTCCTTGTTGAAGGCGAAGGCGAAGGCCAGGAAGGCCAGGGCCGCCAGGCTGATCACAAGGACGCTGCCCTTCCGGACGAACAGGATGCTGCCCCAGAGCAGGCCCAGGACCTCCGAGCGGCTGCCTTGGACCAGGCCGATACCGAGAAAGGTCAGGCCGAGCATCAGGGAGAACAGGATCGCCAGGGCGACGTTCGAGTCGAGGCGCGATTTCTCCGGGCGAATCGCGGCCAGGCTGGCGGCGGCCCCGGCCGAAACGAGCGCCGGGGCCCAGAGAGGGTTCAGACCCAGCAGCAGCGAGTAGATCGTGCCGGCCATGGCGGCGTGCGAGATGAAAATGCCGACGAAGGGCAGCCGCAGGCCGACGAGGTAGACCCCGAGCAGGCCGCAACTGCCGCCCGCGATGGCCCCGGCCAGGAGGATGAGATAGAAGAACGGGTCCATGTCAGGAGCCCCCCCCTGCCGCATCGGAAGAAGTCCCGAAGTGCGAATCGCTCTGTCCGCGGTCGCGGTGTCGAGATTCGAATTGCGGGTTTTCGAACGGACCGGCGCGGACGATGTGCGTGCGTCCGCCCACGCTCATGGTCGTCAGACCCGCACGGTAGGCCCGGTGCAGCATCGCGGGCGACAGGATGTCCCGCACCGCGCCGTCGGCGAGCAGGCGGCCCCCGGCCAGGAGCACCGCCCGGCGGCAGCCCGCGGGCAGCACACCGGTCTCGTGGGAGACCATCAGGACGGTCATGTGCGTTTGGCGGTATAGGCGTTCGACGATATCGGAGATTTCGTGCTTCCAGTGGAAATCGAGGTTGGCGCAGGCTTCGTCGAGCATCAGGAGGCGGGGGTCCTGGGCCATGGCGCGGGCGATGAGGACCTTCTGCTGCTCGCCGCCGGAGAGGCTGCGGAACGTCTGCTTCCGACGGTCGGCCAGTCCCACCGCGTCGATCCAGTGATCGACGGCCGCGCGATCCTGCGCGTTCAGGGGCCGCAACAGAGGACGGATGCTGGTCCGGCCCATCGCCACGACCTCCCGCACCGTGAAGGGCAGGTCGGCGTTGTACTCGGTTACCTGGGGGATGTAGCCGATGTGCCGGCGCAGGGCGCATTTGCGCCAGGCGCTCAGGCGGGTCAGGTCCAGACCCTCCAAGCGGACCGCACCGCCCTGGGGCTGGATCAGGCCGGCACAGACCTTCAACAGGGTGGTCTTGCCCGCGCCGTTGGGCCCGACGATGCCGAGGAACGTCCCGGCCGGGATCTCCAGATGGTCGATCCGCAGGACCGTGCGGCCGGACCGGCGGACGTGAACGTTCGCAAGCGACAGCGTGCCCGCGGTCATGGAGCCGCCGCCCGGAGCAGCAGCTCCACGTTGTCCCGCACGAGCCGGCCGAAGCCATCCGTGCCCTCGCAGGCGGCCGGGAAGTTGCTGAACGTCACGGCCTTGGCGTGCAGTCGCTCGGCGAGGGCCTGGGCCAGACCCGCGCCTTCCTGGCGGTTGGCGATAACGAACCGGATGTCCTGGCCCGCCGCCCTCCGGAGGCAGTGGTCGATGCCGGCGACCGTCTCCAGGTCGCTCCCGATGAAGGTGGCCACCGGCCGCAAGCCGAGCCAGGCGGCGAATTTCTCCTGGTGGCGCGAGGTCAGCACGGCGGCCCCGGTCAGATCCGCGCCGGCGACGGCGGTCTTGACCCCGGTGACCAGCGTGTCGAGCCGCCGCTCAAGGGCCGCGAGCCGCGCCGCGAACTGGGCCGCCTTTTCCGGATATATGGATGATAGAATGTCACCCACCTGCCGGCAGGTGGCCAGGTAGACCTGGGGCACGCACAGGCCGGCGGGGGCCGGGACCAGCTCCATCCGGAGCCCCCGATCGCGCAGCCGCGACAGCCTCTGCGCCACTGCCTGCTGGAAGTCGAACAGCAGCAGCACCCGGCACTCGCGCAACCGGCGGACCTGGGCAGGCGCGAGGTCGAAATGGCCCGGGCACATCCCGGGCGGGGCGAGGCACAGGACCTCCACCTCCGGCGGGCACAGATCCCGCACCGCCGCTTCCAGGTACGAGTTCGTGACGGCGACCTGGGCCGGACGCGGCGCAGAGCCGCTCTCCCGGCATCCGGCCGCGAGGGCCGCCAGAACCACCAGAGCCGCGGACAGAATGGGTAGGCATCGGTCACCGCGACCGGCGCGGAGAATGTCAGTGCGAGCTTGGGCCGGCCTTCGCCCGCAACCAAAGGCGTGAAACCACGAAGAGCACGAAGGCCACGAAGGACCAGAAGTGTCCCTGAAGCCCTCGCTTCTTGCCCATCCTCTTCGTGCACTTCGTGGTTTCGATTGATCTCTGGGCTTTGGCGGTATCAAAGTGCTTGCCATGTGCCGCTCATCCTTCGAAGGAGCCGATCTGGCGGCCGTTGCGGAGCCGCAGGCGCACGATGACCCCGCCGGCCTTGGGGCCGTGGAACCAGGTGGCCCGGGGGACCGGGTACTGCAGCTCCTTCATCCGGCGCTCGTCGAATTTGGGACCCTCGCTGTAGAGGACCCAGCTTACGGGCGAGTCCTTGAGGTTGTTGTAGGTGCGCCCCCCTTCCTGCTCGTGATCGGGGAAGCCGTCGGGCACCCACAGGTAGGCCCCATCCTCAATCACCGTGGTCCGGTTGTAGATCAGGGGACCGATCGAGCGGTACTTGTAGGTGTAGCCGCGGTTGAACCGGTCTTCCAGGCCGGCGGCGAGGAAGGTGTCCGGCGGCGGCGGGGGCAGGTAGCCGGCCTCCGTCAGCTCGGACGGAAGCTGGTAGAAATGGTTGCCCAGCATGCAGTCCACGCGGACGGGCGGGTACTTGCCCTCGTGATCGAAGGACCAGGCTTCGAGGGCCAGGCCGATGTCCCGCAACTCGGCATGGACGGCGACGACCTTCGCTTGGAGCCGGGCGCGGCCCAGCGCCGGCAGCAGAATACCCAGGAGCGTCGCGGTGATCCCCGTGACCACGAGCAGCTCCACCAGCGTGAAACCGCGTTCGGTATCCGTGTGCCGTTGTGTGTTCATCCTGTCACACCTCTTCAATGATCCGCACCAAGGCTACGGTCAGCCAGGGCCAGACCCGTTAGTAGTGTGCTCGTAAGAGCATAAAGATAGCGTCTGACGACGCCACTACAAACCAGACGTTGCGGCTTCGAGGGCCGGCTGGTCGGCCAGGCGATGCTCGTAGGCGGCCAGAACCCGGCCGTTGCCGTCGTAGTTCATAACGTAGAGCCGGTAGCCGCTGCGGAGGTCCGTGCTGTCCTGGTCCAGGATCCCGATCGCGTCGAACGGTTGGCTCAGGTTGAACGAGCCGGGATGGATCCCGTTGCCGCGTCCCAGCTTGACTGGGAGCGTCCTGGTCCCGTCGGTGACGGTCAGCGTCCCCTCGGGCCGCCAGTCCGGCGTGCCCACAACCTTGACGGCCTCGATCTTGATCAGCCGGCCCTGGTGGTACTCGCCGCCGACGAGGCGGGCCGGGTCGAAGACGAACCGGTCCTGGCCGTCCTTGAGCTCGTCGAGGGACACGACCTCGGGCCGGGGCAGACCGACGCCCCGCTCCAGCAGCTCGATCGTGAAATCGCGGTCGGGGTGGTTGTTGTGCTGCTCGTTGATGTTCATCTTGCCTTTGTAGGAGAGGAACCAGCCGGTGACGCGGATGCGGTCTCCGACGCTGAACTGAGCGGCGTTGAGGCGGGCCAGCTCGGCGAGGAACGCCTGGTTGGAATAACCGCCGCCGGGCATGACCCACGGCAGGTTGTCGTAGAGCTGGGCGAGAAAGACCGCCGTGCCGGCGTGATCGTCCCCTTCGCCCTGGAAGAAGAGCTGCCACTGGCCGCCCAGGTTGTACATCTGGACGATCGTCTCATCCGGCGTGGGATTCAGCATGTCCGCCGGGTTGTGCAACACGATCCCCTCCAGAATCACCTTCTGGGTCGTCTTGTACGTCTGCTCGCCGCCGGCGTTGACCGCCTGAAACTGGCGGTGGGTAACCGGCACGACCGTCGGCCCGCCGTGGGCCACGCCGCACAGTGCCACCCCGATCATCAGAAATTCTGTCAACCGACTTCTCATACTCACACCTCCAGACGCCGGACAAAGGCGCATAATAACGTACAATTCGTGCTAACACATAAGAGTACGAGATTCGTGCTACCGGGTCAACCCCAATCCGCGCGTTTGAAAAAGAAATGCGTCTGCGGTAAGATGCGGCCCGGTCCCCAGAGGCCGTGTGTAAAGTGGCACGGGCATCCAGCCCGTGCCGGCAGGGCTCGGATGGCCTGGCGACTCCTGGGCCAAATGCCCGGGCTGTGCATGATGAATCGAGTGGGTAAACGCCCCCTCAGAGGTCCAAGATGAGCCAAATAGAGCGTATCGGGGTATCGTTGGAGCCGGAGCTGCTGGGCGCGTTCGACGCCCTGATTGAGAAACGGGGCTATCCGAGCCGGTCGGAGGCGATCCGCGATCTGATCCGCCGGCAGATCGGCGAGGAGAAGCTGGGCAACCCCCAGGCGACCGCCGTGGCCGCGGTCTTTCTGGTCTACAATCACCATTCGACCAAGCTGATGGCCATGCTCACCGGCCTGCAGCACTCGCACCTCCTGCAGACGATCTCGTCCCTGCACATCCACCTGGACCATCACGACTGCCTGGAGGTGATCGTGCTGCGCGGGTCGGTGGGTGAGATCAACAAGACCGCGGAGAACCTCATCAGCCTCAAAGGCGTCAAGCTCGGCCGCATCAACCTCCTGGCCGTCGAGACCGCCTGACCTGCCGGGTGCAGCGCCGGCACGCGCAGAGCAGCCTTTGGCCCGACCCGTTCCGGATGACCCTGTAGCTCAGCCGCCCTCGGCTGAGGAATCCAGGAAACCGGTGGGCGGAGCCCACCCTACCGGCTCACGTCGAAATTGCAGCCCGGGTGCCTTTTCGGCGCGTCTTGGCGATCTCGGGGGTTGAGAAAGGAAAAGGGGACATTCTACTTTTCCGCTTGCGGCACGGAAAAGTAGAATGTCCCCTTTTCCGACGGTGGTCTCTGCCGGGGCGGGACGCCCGCGCAAGAACGGTCACGTATCCGTGCGCCGGGGGTGAATGGACGTCTTTGCGACCCCGAACGAATCACATGCGGTCGCGCAGACCCGTGGCGAGGGCGTCTCGGGGCTCCCCAACGCGGTATTCTGCGTTGGGGACCCCTCGCCCTTGCGTGTCGCGGGCATCCTGCCCGCGGTTCGAGGGCGCTCGCGCTCTCGACAGGAAAGAATCAAGGGCAGGATGCCCTCGCCACGAGGCCGTGCAAGAACGGGCATGCACCGGGGCGGCGGTTGGATCTTGACCTGGGTTTGGCGGGCGCTGACAATCTCCTGGTCCACGTCCGGAGTGGTTTCGTGGGCGGGGCGGAGCAATTATGGATGCAAGGAGTTGGGATATGTTTCGATCGGGGAGAAATCAGGCAGCGAAGAGCCTACTGGGGCACGGGGTTGCTGGCGTCCTCATTCTGGCGCTCGTTCTGACGGGGGCGTCGCGTGCGCCGGCGTCATCCCCCAAGGGGGTGGACCCGACGGGAAGGTATCTGGTGGACCAGGAAGGCCAGCCGTTCTTCTGGCTGGGGGACACCGCGTGGAATCTCTTCCAGGTCCCCAACCGCGAGGACGCCGAGCTCTATCTAGCCACGCGGGCCAGGCAGGGATTCACGGTCATTCAGGCGGGCATTGTGATGGGCGAGGAGCGCGTGGCGGGCACGGCACGGCCGAACACCTACGGCGACACCGCGTTCATCGACAACGATCCGGCCCGGCCGCGAGTGACGCCGGGCAGTGACCCGAAGGTCGCCGAGGAGTACGACTACTGGGATCACGCCGACTACGTGATCGACCGGGCCCGGGCCCACGGACTGACACTGGGCATTCTGCCGCTGTTCGTTGGCTGGCGCGGCGACGGATACAAGTACCTCAAGACCTCCAACGCCTACGCCTATGGCAAGTTCCTGGGCGAGCGCTATCGCGCCAAGCCGCACATCGTCTGGATTCTCGGCGGGGACAACGTCGCCGACACCGAGGAGAAGAGGACGCTCTGGAGCCTCGTCGCCAAAGGCATTACCGAGGCCGTCGCGGGGGCGGAGGACTACAGCAAGACGATGATGACCTATCACTGCCCCGGCGGCAACTCGTCGTCGAAATGGTTCCACGCGGCCCCGTGGCTGGATTTCCACATGATCCAGACCTGGGGCGACTACAAATCGATCCCGGCCCGTATCGCGGCCGACTACAAGCTGACCCCGCCCAAGCCGACCGGCCTGGGCGAAGGGGCCTACGAAAACGGCAACCAGTACAAATGGACGGTCAACGCCCTGGCGATCCGCCAGCAGGCGTACTGGTCCTACCTGTCCGGCGGCTACCACACCTACGGCAACACCGACGTCTGGAACTTCAGCAGCTACAAGGGCGAGGCCTTTCAGGACTGGAAGCGCGCGCTGCGTGCGCCCGGGGCCCAGCACCTGGGCGTTCTGCGCAAGATCCTCGGCTCCCTGGAGTGGTGGAAGCTCGTCCCCGACGCGGCGGTCCTCGCCGGCGCGACCAAAGCTCTGGCGATGCGCTCCACGCAGGGCGACACGATCCTCGTCTACCTGAGCAATCCGGCCGCGATCTCCGTTCGGATGGATAAGCTCACCGGTCCCGGTGCTGTCCACGCCACTTGGATCGACCCCCGCACCGGCGACCGAACAGAGGCCGGGACATTCCCCACCAGAGGGACGTCCTCCTTCTCGCCCGCGTCCGGCTGGGAGGACGCCCTGCTGCTCCTGCAACCCGCGGGCCGGTAGCCCAGGAGCCATCCTGTCGAAGCCTGATCCCACAGAACAGAGGCGCACATACGGCAGCCGAGACCGGGATTCTCGCTACGCACAGGGCGAGGCGTGTGGTAGAATAACCTCATGGACGACCTGGAAAGACAACGCGGTCGGCAGTGGGTCCGGCAGTGATACAAGGTCGGCCCCATCCTGGAGCGATTGGAGCTACGAAAGACACACGTTCGTAGTGCTGCCGCAAGGCAGTAGAAAAACAGTCTGACTTTCCGCTGTCGTTCTTGCTCTTGGTAGGGTGGGCGTCCTCGCCCGACTTCTTCCGCGAGCGGGGCAGCGCAAGGGAAAAGTACTCGGGAACACGCGCGTTTGTAGTGCTGCCGTGAGGCAGTAGAAAACAGTCCTTCCGTCCGCTCTCGGCGGGCATGCGGAAGGCAGGACGTACTCCGGAAAGCGAAGCTTCTCCGGTAGGTCCTCTTCAAAGAGTCTCCTGAAGAGGCGGTTCAGGGGGGTGACGAAGTGGTTCTTTGAAATTCGAGAGCTTGGCTTCGTGCGGACCCGGCGGTCGCGCACGGGCGATCGGACCCAGGCCAACTCCCCTCCCAGCAGAGGGACAACTGCCTCCTTTTCTCCCCCCTCCGGCTGGGAGGACGCCCTGCTGCTCCTGCGGGCCGCCGGTCGATAGCATGAGAGCCATCCTGATGAGGTGAGTCGAGCGGTGGGCTCCTCGCGACTCGATTGAGCTGCCGATCAACTCCTTGTCGGCCTGGGGATCACCCGCCGAGGAATCACCAAGTCGACTGCATAAGCCGGGACGCTCATGCCCTGCCAGAAGGTGAAGTAGGTCGGCATTCGGGCTTGAAATCTCGCCGGGCATGCGTTATCGTGAGAACCGAAAGGCTACGGGATGCAGTCCGGCACAACTGACTGAAGGGGAGAAAGAACATGATCCTATGGTCATCGGAAGAACTCGAACGGGCTCTGGCCGCGGGGGAACTCGATTCATGGACAAAGGTGAAGTACGTGATCGTCCCGGCGGTGATAGGAAGCCTCTCGACTCCGTTCTATGTCTTCCGGCCGATCTACGGCGTAAGGGCTCCGGCGATCAACTCGCTCTTCTCGCTCATCTTCGCCATCGTGAGCGCGTATCTCACGCAGCGCGGCCTTCGCCCGCAACCAAGAAGATCTCCGAATATGTGGTAGAAGTTGCTGACAAAGACTCTATTGGGGGCTCAAGAGGTGTTTCAACGCCAACCGTGAGATCGACGGCGAGGCGTTCTTCGAACGTACCGCCGTCCTGGCACTCCCCATCTTCATCAAAATCCTCGTCTTGGCTCTGCTCGCCAGTATTACTCTGCTCATCGTCCTGGCAAACCTCAAAGATCGATTCCCGATGTTTTTCAATCGATCCGGCATTCTGTTCTCCGCCTTCACTCCGATCCTCACATTCGTGATGTACATCATGCTCACGAACTCCATCCGAAGATTTGGCAGGCTGGTCAAGGCGAAGGAATCGGCCGGTTTCTGAGAACCTCAAACGGAATGAACCTCACGTTGTCCTTGTAGTGAAGACTCTCAACCCAAAAGGCCGTTCTTGACCCCGCGCTCCCGGTCTCAACCCCGGATCCGCGAAGTCGGGTCAGCCGCCATGCCGGGCCAGGGGAGGCTGGTCCTGCTGGAGGATCTCCACGAAGTTGATCAGCGGCGCCTGCGTCTGGTCCGGGCTCTCGGCCTTGGGAACGAATTCCAGGAGGAGGTTCCTTTCGATGCGGATGTCTTTGAATTCCAGGATGACGGCGCGGCCGGTTCCTCCGGAGGCTTGGGCGATGTCGAAGTCGCTCGATACGGTGCGGCCCTGCAGTTTGATGGCGCAGACCCGCCGGCCGGCCGGGTCCTTGGCGTCGGTCCGGAAGCCGAGACGGACCGTGTAGAGGGCCGGCGCGCTGCCGGCCTCCGGGTCCCGCACCGGAATTTCGCCGCGGAGGAATCCTACGCAGCCGGAGGTGAAGAGCCAGGGGGATTTGGTTCCTTCAATACTGACGCCCTTGAAGTCGCGGCAGAAGTAGTCCATATCCTTCAGGACCGTCTCGTTCAGATCGAACTTGATGCCGTAGTTGGCATAGTGGTTCTTTTCGTACACCGTCGGGGGGTTGGGATAGGCCAGCCAGAGCGTGCCATTCTCGTCTTTCATGTCCGCCGGCGCCCCGAAGTTGATGGCCAGATGCCGCACCGGCTTGTCGTACGGGCTGGGCACGACCTGCCCTCTCTGCCTGGTTTCGGTATGGTTGATGAAGACCGTCCAGGGCTGAGCCCGCAGGGGCTTGTTCACCAGGGCGAAGGAGCCGCGGAGGGGATAGGAGCACGTGCAGCCCACACTGGCCTCCGGCACGAGCACCAGACCATTGGCCGGGATCATGTTGATCCAGCAGCCGGGGCGGATGCCGCCGAAGAGAGCGACCCCCGCGTCGCGGGCCAGATCGTAGAAGGCCGCGCAGGACGAACGGTAGAACAGGGCATTCGGCGCGGCGCTGGTGATGGCACAGGTGTGCCCCGGCCGCAGGAACTCCCAGGGGACCTGCTTTCCGGTGATGGGGTCGATCCGCGTCTGGATCTTGCCCGTCCGCAGGTCGCAGGCGCGGGGCTCGATGATGATCGTGTCGCCGATGACCACCGGCCGGGTGCGATAGTTGACGGGCCGGGACCACAAGATCTCGCCCGTGGAAGCGGACAGCGCCACGATGCGCCGGAACGTCAGGCGGTCCTCCTGGAAGCGCCAGGCATCATGGTTGCCCACACACCCGAAGAACAGCAGCACGTCGTCCTGATAGGCACAGCCCATGGCGTCGCCGCAGCAGCCGGTGAAGTCCACCGCTTTTTCCCAGAGCTTCCGGCCGCTGGCGGCATCCAGGGCCACCGCGAGCCGGACGTCCGTGGGCGTGTATTGCGCGGCGTTCTTCATGCTCGCGGTCTCTTCGTAGAGGCCTTTGCCGATGAGTTCCCGACGCTCCTG
>VGYL01000055.1 GCA_016872975.1 Planctomycetota bacterium | reverse complement strand
GGAATCAGCGCCGCGGCCCTCGACGCCGACGCGATTATCAATCTCCCCAAGTTCAAGACGCACCAGCAGATGGTCGCCACGTTCGCGGTCAAGAACCTGTTCGGCTGCGTCAGCGGCAAGCAGAAGGCCCTGTGGCATTTCCGCAAGGGCAACACGGCCGACCAGTTCGCCGATCTGCTCGTCGGCGTGTGCCGGCATCTGCGGCCCGTTTTGACGCTCATCGACGGGATCGTGGCGATGCACGGCCAGGGACCGATCCGCGGCCCGAGCAAATCCCTCGGCTGGCTCATCGGCGGCGCCGACCCGATCGCGTGCGAGCGGGTCTGCTGTCAGCTTATCGGGATGGAGCCGGAGCGACTGCCCATCCTCCGCGCGGCCGCACGGGCCGGTTTCGGCTGCGCGGACCTGGCGCAGATCGAGATCGTCGGCACCGCCCTGCCGGCAACGCCCTGCCCCGATTTCGAGTGGGCCGTGCCAATACCGGTCAAGTTCACCTTCGGGCGCGTCTGCCAGAGCATGGCCCGGCAATTCCTGCTGCTGGCCCGCAGTCTCAGACCGGCCCGGGAGCAATCGGCGAAAGAGTAGAGCCGAACAACCACCCACCCCGCCCAGTAAGCCCTGGTATGCACGCCAGTCAGCGGCGGCAATTTCTAATTTATGATTTATGAATTATGATTTATGAATTATGATTTCCCCCGCAGGCGCTGGATTCCCAGCGCCAAATCTCGAATCATAAATCGTAAATCATAAATCATAAATTCTTACGGGGTACGAATGGTCGCAGGGAATGATCAACCGTTAGTAGGCGTTTGGCTGGTTCGCGCGGTCTTGATGAGCGTCGTTTTCCTGGGGGTCGCGGGGTCCGCCTGCCGGCAGGCGCCCAACCTGCTCCTGTTCGGCTCCATGAACACGACGCGCACGGCCAACGACTTGGCCGCCGTCCAGTGGGCCGAGCCGGTACCGGCGGCCGGCCTGCCGAACCTGCACCGGGTCTCGGCGGATTTGTATCGCGGCGCCCAACCCAAACGGGAGGGATTTGCCGAGTTGCAGAAGCTGGGCATCAAGACCGTGGTCAATCTACGCGAGTCCGACGGCGTCGATGCCCAACTGCCCGCGCTGGGTCTTGCCTATGAGAGTATCCCGATGACCGCCCTGCGGCTGAAGGATGCCGACGTCGTGCGGTTCCTGCGGATCGCGGGCAATCCTCAAAACGCCCCGGTCTTCGTGCACTGCCGGCGCGGGGCCGATCGGACCGGCCTGATGAGCGCCGTCTACCGCATCGCCATCCAGGGCTGGACCAAGGAGCAGGCCCTCGCCGAGATGACCCGGGGCGGCTTCCGCTTCAACCACGGCTACCAGAACGTCGTCAACTACATCCGCGACCTGGACATCGAGCAGATCAAGCAACGGGCGGGCCTCGTGGCCGAGACAACCGGAACCCGCTGACAGCCGACCAAGCTGGGACGATTGGAATACTGGAATAAACCAAGCTGGAGTGCTGGGTCGCGTGGGGCACGCCTCTACCCATCATTCTTCAGCGCGCTCCCTTCAGAAGATCGTCGGCCCTCTTGCGGGTGGCGTCGTTCTTCGATTTCTCGACCACGGTCTCCAGAGCCTTCTGACGCTGCTGCCGCGCGCCCGGGATGTTCCGGGCGGCCAGGTTGACGATGGCGACGCAGGCGTCTTCGGCGACGGCCGGCTCCGAGGCAAGCGTCGTCAGCAGCTCCAGCGCCGCGGCGTTTCGGATGGCGCCGACGAGGCCGATGGCCTGCCGCTTCTCCTCGGGCCGCTCGATCAGGGACAGCAGCTCGCGGACTTTGGCCACCTTCCCGTTGTCGTCGAGACTCTTGTCCCCCTGGATATACCGCAGATAACCGCGCAGGCCGAGGACCTGGTGCGACATCTTCTTGCTCGACCGGACCAGGGTCAGAAGCACGTCGGCGGCCGCCGTATCGCCGGGCCAGGTGTTCGGCCAGGTCGACAGGGTCCGCACCGCTTCGTCCTGGACCGTCTCGTCCTTGTCTTCGGTGGCCGCTTTCAGGGCCGCCAGCGCATCAGGTCCCCCGGCGACCGCCAGGGTGTGCAGACCGATCATGCGAACCGCGCTATCCTGGCTCTGCACGAGCGGCAGCAGATGCGGCACACACACGGCGCCGGAGCGGCTGCTGATGGCCTGCAGGGCCTTCTCGATGTCCCCACGCTCTTTGGCATTGGCGGTCTTCTGGACGAGTCGCACGAGATCGGCGGCCTGCTGGTCCCCGCCCAGCAACCCGAGGGCCTGCACGGCGGCGCCGCGGATTCCCGGATCCGCATCCTCGACGCTCGCCAGAATCGCCGCGAGCGCCCCGTCCATCTGCCGTTGCCCGGCCAGTTCCAGCAGAATCTGGCGGGTCCGGCCCGTGGCCTGCGGCAGGCGGGCCAGCAGATCGGCATCGACGTCTTTGCCCGGCAGGTGGGTCAAGGTCGCCTTCGCCGCCTGCGCCAGCTCCGCATCGTTCTCGACCGCGGCCGCCAACAGGACCGGTACGCAGGACACGTTGCCCAGGCGCATCAGGAGTCCGAGCGCCGTAACGCGCAGGGCCTTCGGGCCGCTCCGGGCGGCCTCCAGCACGATCGGCAATACCGCGTCGTCATTGCGGTCGGCCAGGGCCAGAAGCAGCAAAGGCTGGCGTTCGGGACTCAAGTGCTTCAGCTCGACCGCCAGGATTTTGGTCACCTCGGGACCAGGGAGCTCACGGGCCGTGCGCAACCCGATGCCAAGCTGCGCCTTGTCCGGGGCCTCCAACTGCTCGAACAGCAGCTTGAGCCCTTTGCTCCCCCGGGCGAGAATCGCGCCGCGCGTCGCTTCGAGCAATTTCTGCTTGGGCAGAGCCGCCCGTCGGACGGTATCGTACAGCTTCACGGATTCGGCGGCTCTCCCCTCGGCCAGGAGTCGCTCGGCACAGAGGATGCAGCCCTCCGCCACCGCCGGCCGGACCAGCGCGGGCACCGAAGCCAGCGACTGCTCCAACACCTTGGCCGCCTCGTCGCCCCCGATCTCGCCCAAAGCCACGGCCGCCGCCGAGGCCACGTCCGGGTCGGGATCCTTCAGCTTTCCCACCAGCCCGTTCACCGCCTGGGCGTCGCGCCGGACCCCCAGGGAATTGATCACGCCGATCAAGAGCCGGCCCCGGACCTTGTCCATCGCCTCGCGCAACGCCGCGTCCGCCTCGGGACCGGGAATCGCCTCCAGCGCGATCCGCGCCCATGAGGACAAGTCCGCGTCCGCCAGCAGCGGCGCCAGGGCCGGAATCGCCTCCTTCGTGCCGTAAACGGCCAGCCGCTTGCAGGTGATCGCCTTCTCCGCCGGCGGCGCATCCGACCGCAGCACGGCGATGAGCTTGGACTCTCTTTCCTTGGGATCCTGGTTGTCCGTGGCCTGGGTCTGGCCGACCGCCATCGTTGACGCCGCCAGAAGCAGAACAGCACACCACGCGAAACGTCGATTCTTGCGCATCATAATCATCCTCATGTAGCCCAGCCGCCCTCGACTGGGAAAGTTCAAGGAGACACCCCCGAGGGCAGGGGCGCCATATCATATTTCTACAGCCGCCACGGCTCACGCAAGGCTTCCGAGCGGAGCCGGTTGGCCTCTTCGTCACCGGGAAACTCGTGTGTCTTCGGATCGTATCGGACCCTGCGACCCAGGAACAGCGCGATATTGGCCGCGTGACAGGCGATATGCGCGTAACAGGTCGCGTCGGCATTGGATCGTGTCTGCGCCCGCGTCTTGACGCAGTCGAGGAAATCGCGAATGTGAAAGTCCGCGGGATAGCCGGGGATCTTGACACCCCGCCGGGCCAGCAGGGCCGGATCGCTCGCGACGATCTCGGCATCGTCCCCCGTCTCCACCCAGCCCTTATCCCCCTCGAACCGCACCGGGCACGTCCCCAGCGGCAGCCAGCCATCCATGCGGATGATCAGCCTGACCCCGTTGGCATAGCGGGCCTGTAACTGGTTATCCTTCGGCTCATACTCGACCGGGGCCGTCGCGTCCGCGTCATTGGCCCACTGGCACAGATCCACACAGTGGGAGCCCCAGGGCAGACAGCCATTGCCGACAAGCCCGCCGCCCTCTTCGAAGTCGAAGCTGCGGAGGTGCTGGCGGTTGAAGGGCCGCCATGCCGCCGGCCCGAGGTAGAGGTCCCAATCCACCTCTTCCCGGGGCGGCGGCGGTTCCGCCGGGAGCCAACCGCTGCTCTGGGTCTTCAGCGTCATCGGATGGGCGTGGAGGGCCTGAAGCCTGCCGAGCCTGCCGGTGCGGGCCAACTCGACCGCGTACACGAAGTTCGGCAGACTGCGGCGCTGGGTCCCCGCCTGGAACACGCGACCCGTGCGGCGGAACACCTCGGCCAGCGCCAGGCTCTGGGCGATGTTCCTCGTGCAGGGTTTCTCGCAGTACACGTCCTTGCCGGCCTGGGCCGCCAGGATCGAGGCGGTGCCATGCCAGTTCGGACCGGTCGCGATCAGCACCGCGTCAATGTCACGGCGGGCCAGCAGCTCGCGCAGATCGATGTACGTGGCGCAGTCCGAGTTGCCGTACCGGGCATCCACCATTTCCTTGACCGCTTTGCGGCGCGCGCCTTTCACGTCGCAGACGGCCACAAAGCGGACGTCCGGCTCGTGCAGGAAACAGCCCAGGTCGTAGGTGCCTCGATTGCCGATGCCAATCCCGCCCAGAACGATTCGCTCACTCGGGGCGACAGAGCCGTTCTTGCCCAAGACCGTGCCCGGAACGACATACGGCATCGCCAGCGCTGCACTCGCTTGGGCGGCCGTCTTGAGAAACCGCCGGCGGTTGAGAGAGCATCCGTCTTTGCCCATAGTCATCCTCCAATAGCCCCGCCGTCCTTGGCTGGGAAAGTCGTCACGACATCCCAGGGACAGGAGCAGGCTACCCGTAAGTTCTACACGCGCCACGGCTCGCGCAAAGCCTCGGAACGCAGCCGGTTGGCCTCCTCATCGCCGGGGAATTCATGTTTCTGGGGATCGTAGACGACCTTGCGGCCCAGGAACAGTGCGATGTTGGCCGCATGGCAGGCGATGTGCGCGTAGCAGGCAATGTCGGCGTCGGCCCGCGTCCGGGCCCGCGTCTTGACGCAGTCCAGGAAGTCGCGGATGTGCAGATCGGCCGGATAGCCGGGGATTTTGACCCCGCGCCCCGCCAGCAGTGCCGGCGAACTGGCGCCGAACTCGGCGTCGTCGCCCGTCTCCACCCAGCCGGTCTCGCCCTCGAACCGTACCGGGCAGGAGCCCAGCGGCAGCCATCCGTCGTTGCGCAGGACCAGCTTGACGCCGTTGGCGTAGCGGGCGTGCAACTGGTTGCCCGTGGGCTCATACTCCACCGGGGCCGTCGCGTCGGCATCATTGGCCCACTGGCACAGGTCCACGCAATGGGACCCCCATTCCAGGCACCCGCCGCCGCCGAAGCCGCCCACCATGCCGCCGCCTTTCTCGAAGTGGAAGGCGTTGAGCAGTTGCCGGTTGTAGGGCCGCCAGGCCGCGGGTCCGAGATACCGATCCCAGTCCACCTCGTCGCGGGGCGGCAGCGGCTCCTCCGGCAGCCAGCCGCTGGTGACCGTTTTCAGTCCCATCGGATGCGCGTGGAGCGTGTGGAGCTTGCCCAGCTTGCCGCTGCGGGCCAACTGGACCGCGTACGCGAAATTGGGCAGGCTGCGGCGCTGCGTGCCGGCTTGAAACACCCGGCCCGTCCGTCGGAACACCTCGGCCAGCTTCAGGCTCTGGGCAATGCTCCTCGTACAGGGCTTCTCGCAGTACACGTCTTTGCCGGCCTGGGCCGCCAGCATCGAGGCGGTTCCATGCCAGTTCGGACCGGTCGCGATCAGCACGGCATCGATGTCACTGCGGGCCAGCAGCTCGTGCATGTCGATATACGTGGCGCAATCCTGGTTGCCGTAGCGGGTGTCCACCATTTCTTTGACGCTCTTGCGGCGTTCGGCGCGTACGTCGCACACCGCCACGAACTGGACCTCGGGGTCATGCAGGAAGCATCCCAGGTCGTACCGGCCCCGGTTGCCGATGCCGATGCCGCCGAGCACGATCCGCTCGCTCGGGGCGACCCGGCCGCTCTTGCCGAGCGCCGTGTCGGGAATCACCTGCGGCAGCGCCAGCAAGGCGCCGGCCTGCGCCGCTCTCTGCAAGAACCGCCGCCGGTTCAGTGGAACGTTTTGCTTGGACATGCTTGGTCTCCTCTGGGGTAAGCGTTCACACGTCACGATTGTCACACGCGGGCTCGCCTACGTCATCACGACGAGCCCCCGGCCCGCCTCGTGGGCGGCGCCGGCTCGGCGCCAAGTGTAACATACTTGGCCCGGGAGCGTAAGGGCCATGGCAAACTATCGCACGGTTTGGCCGCAACACTTCTTGTATTTCCTGCCGCTGCCACAGGGGCAGGGCGCATTGCGCGGGACGTGCGGCGTCCGCGCAGGAGCCGCCGGCCTCTGGCTCGATGGGACCTCCGCCGGAGAGTCCACTGACGGGCTCGGCCCGGAGGGCGGCACGGTCGCCGGGTCCGACGGCGGCGAAGACGGCTCCCCTGCCAGACCCAGCGCCCGCCGTATGGCCTCGCGCGGGACCCGGATGGGCGCCGGGCCGGACGGTTCCGGCATCGTGCGAATCAGCATCTCGACCTGCTGACGACCGGCCTCGGTTTCGCAGGCCTGGCGGGGCGTCCGGCCGCCCAGGACCGGCAAAGGCCTGTCGATCCAGCTCATGTACTGCTTGTCCAACAGGTCCTGCACCGCCTGCGTCAACTCGGGCGTCATCTTGACCGGCGCGGGTCCCGGCATCCGCTCGTCCATCGGCCGGTCCTTCTCGGCCTCGTCCAACTGGCGGGTCTTGACGTCGCGGAATGTCACCCCCGGCAGCGTCTCCAGCCACGCGCGGGCCTCGGCGAACCGCCGGGCGGAGTTGACGGTCAGCACCAGCTCGTCGCCCACGAACTCCATGTGGCCCATCGTCACCGGCCCGCCGAGCATCTTGGCGCCCTTGCCGGTCTCCCGGGTCCAGATGAACTTCTCCTCCACGTCGTCATAATGGATGTCCGGCCGCTGCAGCAACGCCTGGCGCGTGGCCGCCGGGTCGGCCAGGCCGAAGGAGGCCGTGTGCCAGAACAACGGATCGCCGTCCGTGTTGCACAGACGCGGCGGCTTCCAATTGGCCTCCCAGTCCTCGATCCAACCCCACAGCCAGCCGAACTTGTGCGCGTCCCGCCGCAGACCTTCCAGGGTGAACTCCATACCGTTGGCCTGGAGAAACGTCACGGCCTCCATCCCCATCCCGGCGCCGAGAGGCGGGCCGGCCAGGTCCAGGAAGTGGAACCGCCCCGCCGCGAAGACCCGCGCACAGAAGAACAGGCCCTCCTCGATGTTCTCGGACATCAACTGGTCGTGCACCTTGACCGTGCCGCCCAGCAGGACGTCTTCCAGATCGATCGTCCCGGCCCGGGAATCGTGGCCGGCCACGCGATACAGCGTCGGGTACGCCGCCATCCGGGCGCGCAGCAGCATCGCCTCCGGAGCCGGCAGGCCCTCATCCAGCATCTCCTCGCCACGGGTCTTGCTGACTTTGCTCGGGCGGCAGTCCAGGATGGCCCAGCTCATGTAAGCGCCGCCCACGCCCTGCATTTCGTGCTCCTTGAAGTAGTGTTGCAGGTCGTCGTCATCGAAGTACCGCCGCGCGGCGCGCGGCGAGCGCAGGCGCTCGTCGGACTTGAGGCGCGCCATGAAGCGTTGGAACAAGCGCCGGTCCGCCTCCTTCCAGCCTTTGAGATCGTCCGGCGCCGGGACCCCAGCCTCCGGGGCACTCGCGGCTTCTACCTCGTCGGCCGTGAAGGAAGCGGGATCGCCCATGTGCTCCAGGAACCCATCGGCGATCTCGCGCAGTTTGGGGATCACCGCCTGGAAGGTGCACTCGCCCCCCAGCGGCTCCAGAAGCGACGTCAACGCCTCATGGAGCTTGCGGTTGGAGCAGACGATCCGGCGCGGCAGGCCCTTGCGCCCGTACGGCCCCTGGCGAAACACCGCGACGATCGCCGCGACGGCCTCCTCCAGATCGCCGGCAAAGACCGCCCGTGCCTCGAATACATACTCGCTCCCCTCGTCGGCGACCAGCAGCAACTGCATGGCGCGGTCGTCGCCTTGGATGCCCGCCCTCAGGGCAGGCGTGCCGATCAGCCAGGTCTCCTCAAGAATGGGCAGACCCTGGAGATCGGCTCCACCAGGCGGCAAAGGCACTGCTCGGGGAGCCTCCGATGAACGCCATTTCTCCCGGGTCACGGACACACGCGGCTCGGACGGGTCGCCGCCGATGGTCAGGACGCAGATGCCGTCCCTGTCGTCGAGCGTCGCCGGCTGGAGCTGTTTCGTCTTGTCGGCCTTGACCACGGCCCGCAGAATCGACAGCAGGAGCGTCAGCTCGGACTCATTCACGACGCGCGCCCGCTGGCCCGCCGGCTTAGCCAGAAAGCCCGGCACCTGCTCGTCAAACCGGGGGTGCAAGTCCGCCTCCCGCAGCAGGGCCTGGGCTTCCGGCGACAGGTTGCCGAACGTGTCCATGCTGAAACCCAGCATGTCAAGATCTGCCAGGGCGTCGTCCCCCGTGCCGCCGGCTTGGAAGAGCGAGGCCAGCGCGGCGGCGGCTCCGGGCTCCCGGAAAAGCGACAGGCCGAACTCCTCCCGGCCGGCGCCGAGAACGACTCCCAGCAGGGAATCCTCCCGGTCGGAAAACCGCACGCCGAAGCAGTGGACATTGGCAAAGCGCATCCAGAGCCGTCGGCCATTGAACTCCTCCGCGGCCCGGACCGTGTCGCGTATAACATCCTTGCGTTGCATAGACCTGCCCTTTGACTCTGCGCCTGCACTTGGCCGCGGCGCATCCGCGCCAGCCTAGCTCGGTCGCGTACCACCTTGGGCATTGTAGGGCCGGGGCCAGGATTTCACAACCCTCAGTTTCCGCCGGGCGGCGATCGCCGCCGCGTCGCAAATGAACCCGATCGCCTTCGACCATCCCGGCCTAGTACCGCGTTTCACAAGTACCGCGACGATGGGTGGTAGATTGCCGCGCTCGGCGAGCCTCGCTCGCAATGACATCGGCGCCCCAGTATGTCATTGCGAGGAGCTTCAGCGACGAAGCAATCTCGACTCTATCGTCTCAGGACTTGCGAAATGCCGTACCAGGCCTGCGCATACTGGAACCGCTGCGGGGAAATCGAGCCACACCCGGCCCATGTGCCTGACCATGGGTGCTTGAAGAGAAATGGGCTTCTACTTCCGCATGGCCGTCACCAGGATGTTGTCGATGGCCCACCACCAGTCGTTGCCGGCATCGAAGAGGCCGAAGGTCAGGACCATCGTCTTGGCCCCGGCCGGGTGGTCGATGGGCACGACCACCGTCTCATTCGTGGCATCCGGCTTGAAGTTCGGGCTGCTCTGGTTGGACTCCCACAGGAACAACCGGAGGGGCGGTCCGCCATCGAAAGAGACCTTCAGGTTCGCCGTCTGGTGGTAGTTGCTGTCATACTCCGGACGCCAGCTCGAATCGAAGGTCAGCTTCAGCGTACCGGGCGCGGCCCCGGAGATGTCGATCGGCGGGGCGCTCAGGAAGGTGTTGTACCAGCCCGCGGCCGCTGCGTCGACATGAGGCTGGTCGTCCCATTCATCCGGGTCGGCAATGGCGACCGTGCCGATCCCTTTGGTGAACTCCGAGCGGCGCTGATCCTCCGCCGCCCGGGTCCACCAGATACGGTCGGCGAAGCTCCAGCCGGCCCACTCCGTGACGCCGTCCAGGGCCGTGCCGGCGCCGGGGACGCCCTTGTCGTCGATGCTCCAACCGGGCGGGGGCGTCTTCGTCCAGACCTTGCCTCCGGCCAGCGCCTCATCCACGTTCGGCCCCAGAACCAACCCCTCGAAATCCTCCGCAAACAGCGCCACCGGCTCGGGGACGCCGGTTGCGCCCGCGTAGATATCGTCGAGGTACAAGACCCCCGCACCCCCCGGCTTCGGATTCGCGCGGTCCCCCAGGCCGAGACGAATCGTCTTGACTGCGCCCAGATTGACGCCGGCGGCGCTGAACTCGCTTAGCGGAACCTGCCATCGGGTCCAGGCGGCCATCGCCGTGTGGGCGGTATGGGGATAGACAACCGTGGCAACCTTGCCACCCCTGTCGGACAGCACCATGTAGAACCGCTCTGGTTGATTGGCAGACGTGCCGCGAAAGTACAGGGTCAGGGTGGTGAGGCCGTCGCGGGACCAGTCCTGCGGCACGGCCCACGGCCGCTCGGTCTCCGAGTAGTACGGCGCCACGAGGTTGTTGTAGTCGAGCGGCATCGATTGCCTGCCGCCATGGATGATCCCGCGTTCGGCAAAGGGCGCCGCCAAATGACCGACACGGGAGCCGGTGTTGTTCGTCCAACCGTCGGTCCACGTCTCATAGATCCGGCTGCCCTCGTCATCAGTGTAGCTCTCGAAATCGTCCACGGACACGAACGTGGTGAATCTCCAGACCGGGCCGGTCCGGGCGGTCCCATCGGCCTGGATCTCGTCCACCCGCCAATAGTAGGTTGTCAAGCCTTCCAGTTCCGGCGGGGCGAACGTGGTAACCGCCAGGTCCAAGGCGCCTTTGTCCGCCGCCGCGGCCCCCTGGGTAACCGCATCGCGACTGTTGCCGAAGTACAGACGATGCTTGACGGCCCCCGCTCCCGGCATCCACCTCAGGGTCGGCTTCAGCGCGACGTTGGTCGCCCCGTCCGCCGGACTCGGGTGGTACGCCGTCAGGGCCTGGACCGTGAAGTGCCAGACGTTGCCGGTGAGGACCGTCACCCCATCCGTCTGAATCTCGTCCACCCGCCAGTAGTAGGTGACGCCCGGACTGAAGCCGGGAATATGGTAGTACATCTCGAACGCCTGGCGGGTGGCGACACGCTGGGCGTCCGTCAGCTCGGGCGTCGTGCCCAGGTACACGTTGTGAAACAGGGCCCCCTCGCCCTTGGTCCACCGCAGCAACGGCGCCGTTACGCCGACGGCGCCGTTGGCCGGGTCCGGGTTCTTGGCCACCGTGCCTGCGGCGACCACGCCCGCCGCCAGACACACTCCCAGCCCCATCCACATGAAGATCGTTTTCTTGCACATCGTCGTCCTCCTTTGCCTTCTGCGCGAGTCGGCCCGCCTCAGCCACGGCCGGCTCCCTCACGCGTTGGTATGGCACATACTCTGACGGCCGGAAAAACCAAGCAAGAGCGAAGGGTGTGCAGCTCTCTGAAGGTAGGTATACCGTAATCGCGCGGGGAATTCAAGAGAAAAGACGGGATCCGACCGAGCCGGCCAAGGTATGGAAACGGCCATGGGCTACCCGGATGAGCCACAACCCGCCTGGCGTCGATCCGGCCGCCTATGGCCGTTTTTCCGGAAATTCACCCTCAAGATCACCGAAGCCTCTGCGCCCATACGGGCGCAGGAAGGTCCGCCGGGCACGGCGCGAAAACAGGGGCTTCCCGCGCCTCGCGCGTGTTGCCGCCGGCGGCTACCGGGCGCGGGGACAGCCGCACGCCTGGCACTTCTCCCGGGACTTGGCGTACACGTGCACGATCAGCTCGCCCCGATCCTCCACGCCGAACCGGGCAAACAGCCGGCACAGATGCGTGCGCACCGTCGGCACCGACATCTGCAACTCGCGGGCAATCTGCTTGTCCGAATGGCCCTGCAGCAGTTGCTCCACGACGTCCCCCTGCCGACGCGACAACGCCAGGTCCCGTTTCAGTTCGGCCCACGCCTGGGGCGTGAACACGCGCTTGTCCATCAGAGTCGATTCCATTTCTCAGCCCTCCTTGGCTTTCCCAAAATACCGATTTCCACCTGCTTCATGTCCCGCGCCTTGGCGAGGTCCCGCCAAGAGGGACAACTCCGAACGGCCCGTGACATACCGAGGTCCACGTATACTGTTCTTACTAATCAGCGCCTATTAGGGAAAATACTCAATTTTGCGGAGAAACCGTGGGAAACCGCACCTGGCTACCGGGCAGCGGGCCGGCGTGGGACGCGAGGGTCCACTGGGCCAGGACATAAAGGATTATAGGAATCGCCAATAGGGCCCACCAGTATCTGCGCCCCAGACGCCAGGACTCGTCGGAGGCCGCGTGCCGGGCAAAGGTACCGGCCTGGACCCGGCCGGGGGAGTTCACGACGAGCAGCGAACATAGACCCGCGGTCAGCCAGAAGCTGAGGTGGACCGCGAACACCCCCCGGCCCGCCATACCCGGCAGTGCCTGCGTGAACGCCCCCAGCGTGGGGACCCACAGCACCAACAGGAATAGAAGCTGGGCCCGCCCGAGGTCGGTCGGCGGAACCAGAGGCAAACGCGCCCGGCGGTGCTGCACGAGCGCTACGATCATTCCGGCGGTCAGCAGCCCGCCGGTCGCCAGGAGCCACCACGCCGCCGGGAGGCCGAAGAGATCCTGTGGTATCTGGCTCCGCGATATCCAGTTAGTAGCGTTCTTGAACAGATTGGACCACATCATGACGATCAATAGAAACACGAGCGCCACGGTGCGCAGGCGCCGGGTATCCCCCTCGTGCGCGGGGAATGTCAGCCGGGGGCCGACGCGTCCGAGGAACACCGCACTGAGGCCCAGCCCCATAATGAGGCCGAACAACTGCTCCATCCACTTCCAGTAGTCCAGACCCTGCAGGACCTCGTGGCAACCGATGGGGCCCCACTGCGCACGACCCAGCATGTTCACGAAATCGCCCAGCACAAAGCCGAGTCCACCGATCAGCAGACCGTATCCCGCGAGCATGCCGGCCGTTCGATCCCGCCGACGGCGGAGATACGCCAACAGTGCGGCAAACAGGCCCACGCACCCGGCCCAATTGTCACTCCGCGGCGGGGTCAGGTGCAAGCCGAGCACCGCCGTCAGCACCAGGTAGCCCGCCCACCAGCCGCCGGCCAGAATGGCGATCAAGGCGCACGCGCTGCGGTCGGACGGAAACAGTAGCGCGCAGGCGCCGGCCACGGCCAGGGCTGACAGGGCGCCGATCCAGTCCGTATCGTTCAGAGACCAGCGGTCCGACAGCGACGCAGTCAACCCGCTCAGACCCAGTGCCAGCCAGACCAGCCCCAGAGCGACGAGCGGCCGAGCAAACCGCTCCAGATAGGCGGCCGGCTGCGTGACGGCCAGCGCCAGCACCGCGGCGCCGATGCCCGCCCAAAGCCCGCCGATCACGAAGAGACAACCGTAGCCGTAGAAGACATCAAGCAACGAGGCGCTCGCCGTATAGCCGATGATCCGGCCGTAGCTCATTTGGCCGCCGAAGGCCCACCCGATCGCTCCCGCCATACCCATGACGCTCGCCCGTCGCCACCAGTCTTCACGGCCCGACGCCAGGCAGATCGACAGGCCCAACAATGCCCCCGGGATCATCGCGCCCGCCTCATGGCCGTAGTCTCCCCGAATCCCCCAACCCAGGGACATCGCCAAGCCCGCCAGGATCACTCCGAGGACGATCCGAACCATATCTGCAGATCTCTTTCTCGTATGTGTCACCCCCGTGCCGCACGATCGGCGGTCCTCCCCTGTCCGGGCGTCATCGCCAAAGGCTCTGCCTTTGACCCGGGCGCCGCGAGCGTGCAGGAGATCATCGTCAAGGCTGGAGACCTTGGCGATGCCATCCATCGCTGTTGCCCAAACGACGCGGCGCTCGCGCCCGCGGTACGCATGGGCAAGATGCCCATGCCACGAGAGGCGATCAGACCTCTTTCCACTGACCCGGGATGGGGACCGGATAGCGGCCCTCGGCATTGGCCGGCAGGGGCGAGGGGCTGTCCTTCGTGAAGTCCACGCTTGGACAGAACTGGAAGTTGGAGGCCAGCATCTCGTCCCAGGTGATCCGGGTGCCCATGTGGATCGCGGCACGTCCCATGATCGAGGCGAGATTCGCATAGGCGGCCCGCTCGAGCTCGTTGTACGGTTGGTTCCGGCGGATGGCCGTCAGCAGCTCGTCCCACTCGGCCTGGTAGGGGCTGACCTTCTCGTTCTCCGGCCGCCAAACGACGTTGTCCTTGCCGATCCGCTGATCCTGGTAGGTCAGCACGGTCGGGGCGTGGACGTTGCCCGAAAACTGGGCGGCGCACCGCGTCCCATGCACCCACGTGGCGAACTCGTTCTGGCAGTTCCGCTGGCTGCGGCTGTTGACGAGGGCCTTGGTCCCGTCGGGGAACGTGTACTCGATGGCGTAGGTGTGCAGGTTCTGGCTGGCGTCGTCGCTGCCCGGCTCGCGGCCGCCCAGGCCCTCGGCCGAGACCGGCCAGGCGTTCTTGATCCAGCAGCACTCGTCCACCTGGTGGATCATCATCTCGATGAACCAGGCCGACGAAGTCCAGAGGAAGAAGTAGGGTCGGCGGAGCTGGAAGAGCAGCTCGCTCTCGCCGCCCTGGAACGGGCCCAGGCGGGCGCCGGGGTCCATGCGATAGGCCCGGGTCAGCAGGATCTCGCCCAAGGCGCCGTCGCGGATCCTTTGGATCAGGGTCTGCCGGGCAGCAGAGTGCCGGCACATCAGGCCGCAGCCGATCTTGAGGTTCTTCTTCTTGGCCTGCTCGCCCAGCCGCAGGATCTCCTTTGTGCCGCCCGGGTCCGGCGCAAACGACTTTTCGATGAAGGCGTTGACGCCCTTTTCGACGGCGTACTTGAGGTGGGTCGGCCGAAAGGCGGCGTGGGTGGCCTGGATCATGACGTCGCCGGGGCGCAGACAGTCGATGGCCTTGCGGTAGGCGTCAAAGCCGAGAAACCGCCGCTCCGGCGGGACCTCGACCTGCTGCGGGAACTTCTCGCTCAGGGCCTTGTAGGCCCGCATCTGCTTGTCCTCGAAGACATCGGCCATGGCGACGAGCTTCGTCGGCCCCGTCCGGGAGGAAAGGGCATTCTCGGCCGCCCCGCCGCCGCGGCCGCCGCAGCCGACGAGGGCGATGCGGATCGTGTTGTCCTCGCCGGCATAGGCGCGGGACAGCACCGTGGCGGCCAGGGTCGAGCCGGCCACCAGCCGGCCGCTCCGGGCCAGAAACTGTCGGCGCGAAGGGTTCTCTGCATGAGCGTTATTCTGTCGTTTCATACCGGCTCCTTGGAAAGCAAATCCCAAATTCCAAATCTCAAACAAATCCAAATGACCGAAGCTCCAAATTCAAAACGGTGACTGCTGGGCCTTTATTCGCTGATATGCCTCGGCTCCCACGTTGGAGAGATGGACGCCGTCCTGCTCGGGCACGGGCAGCGAAGGGATTCTCGATCCCTCCGTGTCGCACCAGACGTTGTGGCGAAACACGAACGTCTCCGGGGCGGTGCGCGGTCCGACGTTCACGAAGATCTGTACCCGTGCATCGAAGAAGATGAGATTGTGCTCGAAGAGGCCGCTGTGGCACGGCGGGAACCGCGGATCGCTGGTCTCCTGGAGAATCCGCAGCACCCATTTATCCGGCAGGACGATCGTGTTGTGGTGCACGTGCCCGCCGTGGGCGGTGACCCACGCGACCGGGGCCGTGCTGCCGACGAACCGGTTGCCCGCGATCGTGATGTTCTTCGCCTCATAGTCGCCGACACTCGGCCGGAAGAATTGCAGGCCGGTGCTGCCGCCCAGGTTGATGGACCGCTGGCCGGCATGGAGGAACAGGCAGCACTGCACGAGAATGTCCGTCGTCCCGCCCTTGAGTTGTATGGCGTTGTCCTGCGAGAAGCCCGCGCGTCCGATGAACGTGCAGTCCTCGCTG
>VGYL01000054.1 GCA_016872975.1 Planctomycetota bacterium | reverse complement strand
AAGTGATTCCTATCGTGGATTTCAACGGCGACGGCAGCGTCGATGGGAAGGACCTGCTTGTCCTGCTCATGCGGTTGGGCGGGCGTGATTCGCTGTGCGACATCGGGCCGTATGCGTGGGGTGATGGCAAGGTGGATGTCGAGGACCTCAAGGTCCTCGCCGAGTACATTGGGCAGGGGTTCCAGGACCCGACGCTCGTGGCTCACTGGGCGTTCGACGAGACCGAGGGCGATATTGCCGCCGACAGCGCAGGCGACAGCAAGGGCAAGAACAACGCCACGGTGATCCGTGGCTCGCTCTGGCGGCCGGAGGGCGGCAGGATCGGCGGCACCCTCGAATTCACTGGGATGGCGAACTTCGCGACGGCCAACTCTCCGCTGAGTCCGGCCGACAACTGCTTCAGCATCCTGGCCTGGGTCAGAGGGGGCGCCCCCGGACAGGTAGTCATCTCGCAGATCAATGACTCCGATTGGCTCATGGCCGATCCCATAAAAGGCACCCTGAGTGCGCATATCCCTGGTGCGCCTGTCATTTCCTCCGATGTCGTCATCACGGACGGCGACTGGCATCGCCTGGGTTTCGTCTCAGACGGGTTCCATCGCGTCCTGTACGCAGACGGCAAGGAAGTTGCCAGGGACAGCCGTCCGGGATTGGCGGGCTCATCGGCGAGAGTGCTGATGGGCGCGGGCAAGAACTTGGCCCCCGGCACCTTTTGGAAGGGCCTGATCGACGAGGTGAGAGTTTACAACCGTGTCGTAAGGCCGTAAGACACACGACCCACTGGGCGAACAGACAAGGGCCGGTGGCCCAAAGGCTGCCGGCCCTTGGGGTACGACGACTCGGGGAGAGGTGAAGTCGGTGCCTGGCACCGATTCTCCTGTGAGGCCGCCGGGCTGGTGCTGGGCGACAAGTTCAAAGCCTGGAAGATCGCGACGCATACGATCACGACGCTGGAGCCCGGCCCTCTGGTGGGCAGCTACGGCGTGAACTACTTCGGACCGTCGCTGCTGGACCCGCGAGTCTGGCGCGGCCGCAAGCTGGACCGATCCGCGGTGCCGGTATTTCTGGACCGGGCGGACTTCTACGTGCAGACCAAGGCCACCGATGCCCCGCCGGAGTATGACGGCCACCTGACCAGCCCGGGCGATATGAAGCGCTCCTGCATCGACCGCCATAACGGTGGGGTCAGCAGCCTGTTTCTGGACTGGTCGGTACGCAAGGTCGGCCTCAAGGAACTGTGGACGCTGCACTGGTCGCCCTGGTTCGACCGCCGCGGCCCTTGGACGAAAGCCGGCGGCGTCCAGCCCGAGGACTGGCCCGCGTGGATGCGGGGTTTCCCAGACGATTGATCCCGCGGGAGAACCATGCCGGCGCAGGGAAGAAAAGCCAAAGGGAAGCGGCAACCGAATCCCCTTCCGACCTTTGCCTTTTCACTTTTTACTTTTTACCTGCTTCAGATGATTTCCAGCCGTTGCAGGATCGACTTGGACCAGCGGGTGGTGCGGGCTTGGGACAGCAGCACCAGCAGGGTGATGGCGGCCCAGTAGCCGGTGAAGCGCAGGTAGAAGATGATCGTGTTCCAGAGGCTGGCGCTCTTGGTGGGCAGCCAGCGGGCGAGCTCTTCGGGCGTCCAGGTGACGCCGAGGACGTTTTGGCCGAACAGTTGCCAGGGCACCAGGAGCACGACCGCGATCAGGGCGAGGATGAAGGCCCGCGAGATATGGTTGAGCCCGCCGAGCCGGCCGACGAGCGAGACCAACAGGCCGAAGAAGATGCTGGCCGCCAACAGCACGGCGGTGACGATCAGGATGCCGTTGAGCAGCTCGACGCCCCGGGCCGTGCGCTCGAAATCGATGCCCCCGAAAAGGCGGGCAACGAGGCCGCGGCTCGCCGGCGGCGCTGCGTCCGCCGACGCGACGGTCGTACCCGCGCCGGTGGCGAGGGCCCCGCCGCTGCCCATAACCGGCTCCAGGGTGGCGGGCGCCTCGATGAGACCCACATTGATCAGCCAGAAGGCGGCCTGGCTCAGCAACAGACAGACCAGCAGAACGCCAAAGAACACGTTCTTCCAGTTGCGGAAGACACTCACCGCTTCCAGGCTGTCGTTGATTTCGACCGCGCTGTTTTGACTCGCCAGGTTCTCGTTCATCGGTGATCCCTCGTAAATGCTTTGTTGTTGGCTTCGGGATTCAGTTGGACCGTATTTACCTTGTTTTCGGCCGCGTCTCGGCGTGGGGCAACGCAAACACGATATCGGCCCCCCAGCCGGAAATCGGCGGCGTCATTATGGGGTGCCCGGAGAAAGAACACAAGCAAATTCTCTGTTGACAGCAATTTCGAGGACAACCGCCCGCAGGCCGTAAGCACCAAACGCCGCCCGGGGGAAAGCACCAAAGCCGCCCCGGCGGCGGAAGCACCCGATCCGTCCGATCCGTCCGATCAGACGGATCGGACGGATTCTGGGACTTGTTTGAGATTTGGAACTTCGTGCTTGGCTCATTGCCGTGCGGTCAGAGGCACGTGGACGGCGCGGACGGCCTGCGCCAGGCCGCACAGCACCGGACGGACCCGCCGGATGTCCGTCGCGTGCAGAACCTGGGGCAACCGGCAGTAGAGCAGCACAAATCCGAGGGAGCGGCCCTGGTCGCTCAGCGGCAGCGTCATGAGCGAATAGCGGTTCAGCGTCTCCCAATCGCTATCGGCCCCCACCCGCGACAGATCATCGAGGGTGCAGGGTTGATTGCGTTTGCAGATCGCCTCCGCGAGCTCGGGATCGAAGCAATCCTGGGGCCGGCGCCGGCCGTCGTGGAGCGACTCGCCTCCCGGTGCGGCGTAGAACTCGCCGCCGTCCGGCTGCCGTAGAAAGAAGGCGACCGCCACGCCCGGAAATTCCTGGGCGATGGTCTGGCCCGCCCGCGCCAGGAGCACCCGCACGTCCGTGCTGCCCAGCAGGGCCCGATAGAACTCGGCGGCAAACCCGATGTCCTGCAGCCGGTGGAGGAAGGTCCGCTGGGCGCCGATCAGGTCGTTGCATAGAACATCGATCTGGCGCGCCTGCCGGCGGCGCTGCCGGCTCCGCTGGCGGACCAGCAGGCGAAGTCGTTCGTATCGTTCGGTCTGACTCATAGTTCTCCACCCGACGCGCTCTTTCCGTTCGGGCGTCCAAGACGCTTGTCGCTGGGGACCCGACCTCCGGACGTAAGACCCCAACACCGCGGCGAGGTCTTTGGCCTTCCGCGAGCGCTGGTGCCCGCGCCGCACCGGCGGCGCCTATCTTCAGGAGTCCGGCCGACCCCTGCGGCTAAGTTCGGTCCATAGCCGAAGACGCTTTAGCGGCCGGTAGGGCGGAAACGGGCCCGGCCGCCGCCGCCCCATAAACAATCCGCTATCACCGGTGACCGATTCCCGACGCGGACCCGGGGACGCCGGCCCGCGCGAGAAAATGGGTTCAGGAGCGCCGTGGGTGGATGTTCTCGGACGCGGTCCTGGCTTTCGCATTTACACGAGCGCCGGGTCCGGCCTATGATACGACTTTGGGTCGTGCCTGACGACTTTCGTAATTGAGAGGCCGCGGATACGATGTGCGTTTTCGCTTCGATGGGTCAGGCTGGTGCCATGATTCAGGGTAGGGGCAATGAGCAGGGTACTTGGGGAATCCAAGCCGGGATCTGGGGCCGCAGGTCGTCCGCGCGGCTGGTTTCCGGAGATCTTAAAACTGGGCAGCCGCCGGATTCGCGGCCAGGTGCGCCTCCTGGGATTTGCGGCCCTGGTCGGCGTGGTCGCGGGATTGGGCGGCATCGCCTTCTATGTCGCCACCCGTGCGGTGGAGCACTACGCGCTGGGGGTCGGAGCCGGCTATTTCCCCCACCCGCATCCGGGGGGCGAGCCTTCGCTGCCCTGGCTGGCACGATCTTCGCGGCCGAAGTGCTCTACCGGTCCCCCGAGTTCGAGTCCGAGGTCATCATCCCGGCGGGCATCGCCAGCGTGATCTCCTACAGCGTCTTCGGCATGTTCGCCGGCTGGCAGCCGCTCTTTACGATCCCCGCTCTGGCGTTCGGCGGGCCCGCGCAGTTGGGCCCGTACCTGCTCCTGGCGTTGTTCATGGCCTTGCTGGCGATGCTCTACACGCGCTTCTTCTATGGCTGCAAACGCACCTTCGATCGCCTACCCGTCTCCCGCCGGTTTCGGCCCGCACTCGGGGCGTTCCTGACCGGGCTGGTCGGCCTGCTGTTGTACCTGCTCCTGGGGCGGCAGCAGAATGTGCTGGCGGTTCTGGCGTTCGGCTACTCCGCCATTCAACGGGCCATGACCGACGACACCAGCGGCAGCGTGCTGTTGCTCCTGACCATTGCCTTGGGCAAGATTCTCACGACGAGCCTGACCATCGGCAGCGGCGGCTCCGGCGGCGTGTTCGGTCCCTCCATGGTGATCGGCGGCTGTGGGGGCGGCGCCCTGGGGCTGATGCTCCATCGCCTCTGGCCGGCCCTGGTCCCGCATCCGGCCGGCTTCGTGATCGTGGGCATGGCCGGTTTCTTCGCCGCCGCCGCCAAGACCCCGTTCTCCACGCTGGTCATCGTCAGTGAGATGACCGGTGGGTACAGCCTGCTGCTTCCCTCGCTGTGGGTCTGCACGCTGTCCTTCATCCTCTCGGATGAGCAGTCCCTCTATTCGTCCCAGGTCGAGGGCCGGTCACGTTCGCCCGCCCACCAGGGCAGCTACGTTCGCGAAGTCCTGGCCGGGGTCCGCGTTCACGAGTTCCTTTCCTCCCAGCAAACCACGACCGTCCTGCATCCCGGCGACTCGCTCGATACGGTGGTCAATCGGTTGGACGCCGCGCCGTACGCGATCCTGCCCGTCGTCGATGCCGGCAAGCGGCTGCTGGGGGTGGTCAGCCTGGAAGAGGTCCATCTGGCCTCCGTGGAACCGGCGCTGAAACCCTTGATTCTGGCCGAGGACCTCATGCGGACCGACATCCGGCCGCTAACGGCTGACGACACGTTGGATCACGCCCTGGAGTTGTTCGTGGAGAACGATCTGCTGGCCCTGCCGGTCGTGGACGACCTGAGACAGCGCCACGTCGTCGGCATGGTCCGCCGCCACGAGATCGCCGCCGTCTACGTGCGTCGCGTCCACGCCCCAGCCACGCCGGACTGACGCGGCCCAGGCGCCGGAAGCCCGGCTCGATCCCCGCGGGCGCTCCAGTAGAATCCGGACCCCCTCCGCGAGCTTGTCCGCAGCCGTTCGGAGTCCCGCGTTTACGGACCGGGTTCAGAATTGCGTGACAATGTTGGTGGGTGGCAGCGTCAAGGCCGGTAGGCCTTGGCGATGGTCCGGCGCACGGGGAATCCGCCATCGCCCAGCTCCGAAGACTCCGCTTGACGATGCCACCCAGAGAATGCTGCCTTAAGGACACGCTCGTCAGCACGATGTGGGAGGTGCCGGAAGGCGCGGGCGCCGTCCGGCGTTACGACATCTCGCACGAGGAGCGGTGCTACACGGTCAAGACCTATGAATCCGGGGCGCAGGGTTCCGACCCCGTGGAGATCCTGCGCTTCTACGTGAGACTTCTGGACAAGGCGGATCGTATCCTCGACCCGGAGACCTTCGAGGGCAAGGAGTGCGTCGGTTTCGAGATCAGCGCCCGCACGTACGGTAGCAACCCCAAGGAATGGATCGACCGTATCTGGCTCGGCAAGGAGAACGGACTCCCCGTGCGGATCGAGCAGCACGGCCGGCCGGTCACCGATCACCCGGAGATGACCTCGACCCTTGTCCAGGACCATTTCCAGTACTGTGTGGAGATGCCGGCCGAGGAGTTCGAGCCGCAGATACCCGAAGGATTCGTGAACGCGCATCCCGATACGATCCGCAAGGCCAGAGAGCGCGAAGAAAAAGGCGAAATGGCGTTCGCCGACGTCCCGGCTGGACTGAAGGACGACCTGTTTGCGGCGTTCCGCCAGAGGCGGACCGTGTCCTATACTGAAGGCGGTAGACGATTTTATGTCTCACGCAGTGCCTGGCGCACGGACCGGCTGGAAGATGATCGCGTTCTGACGACCGAATGGCGCGTCATTCAGAAGGACGACGACGCACCAACCAGCCTCGATTTCAACGACAAGAGCTTCCGTGTGGTTCAGACCATCGTAGATTACGACGCACGGACTTATCGGCAGATCGAACACCGCGAGAGCGGATGGCGCAGCCATCCACTGGACAATCTCGCGTTCATCCTCGGCCTCATCGACCAAGCCGACCGGCTCTATGAATCGGCACAGATAGACGGCGTCGAGTGTTTCGGCTTCGACGTCAGCGCCAAGAAGTACGGCACGAACCCGGACGGTGCATTCCACCGCGTGTGGCTCGACGCCGCCACGAGTCTTCCCCTGCGGATGGAAACCCACTGGCCGACTGGGGACGGCGCCGGGGTGAGTGTTATCACCAAGGGACAATTCGACTGGGACCCGGTGTTGCCTGAGGATTTCTTCACCCCCGTGATTCCGCCGGACTTCGCACCTGTGGAGAAATGATCCGGAAGGCCGAGTCCTTCCGCCGGATGGTGATCACAGGTCAGTCGATGCAAAGGCCGAGTCGTCCAACTCGGCCTTTGCTGTTGCCGTTCGGAGTACAAGCCATTACCCTGTGCCGGCAGCATGGACATCAAGGACAGGAACATCGTGCTGATCGGGATGCCGGGCGTGGGCAAGAGCACCGTCGGGGTCCTGCTGGCCAAGGCGCTGGGCCGGTACTTCCTCGATTCGGACGTATTCATCCAGGCGATCCAGGGCCGTACGTTGCAGGAGATCATCGATGCTGACGGCTTGGCCGCCTTCCGCAAGATCGAGGAGGAGTACGTCCTGTGCCTCGACCTGACCAACGTGGTGATTGCCACAGGAGGCAGTGTGGTCTACAGCGAGCCCGCGATGCGGCACCTGGCCGCCCACGGCGTCCTCATCCACCTCGACCTGCCCCTCGACAAAATCGAACAGCGTCTCGGCAATCTCCCCACCCGCGGCGTGGTCATGGAGAAGGGCCAGACCCTCCGTTCCCTCTACGACCAGCGCCAGCCCCTCTACCGCCGCTACGCCCGTCGCACCGTCGATTGCACCAACAAGACCCACGAGCAGATCGTCGCGGAGATCGTCCGAATACTGTGAGATGTGACTCGCGCCTCGGGGCAAACGCAAAAGTCGTTTGCTGTGTGGGTGGCATCGTCAAGCGGAGTCTTCGGAGCTTGGCGATGGCGGATTGCCCGTGCGCCGGACCATCGCCAAGGCCTGCCGGCCTTGACGCTGCCACCCGTCTTTGGGACTTCGCGTTCGCCCTGACTCGCGCCTGATGTTCCCTTGACAGTCCGGAATCGGGCGATTACAGAGTACAGTATGCCAACGATCATCGTGAAGAATATCCCCGCGGAGCTCTACGAGAAGCTGAAAGAGGTCGCCAGGAGGAACCGTCGCAGCATCAGCAGCGAGATCATCGCATGCATTGAGCGGGCCGTCCGCAGCCGGGAGATCGACCCCGAAGTGGAGCTGGCCGAAGCCCGTAGGTTGCGCGCACAGGTTGCCGGCCCACCGCTCACGGATGAGGAACTCACCGAGGCGAAGACCAAGGGCCGCCCATGATCATTCAGATGGCACCCTCAAGGCCGGCAGGCCTTGGCTCGTAGTGTGCCCGTAAGGGCATAGAAAATGTGTCGCGGACGTCCCGTCCGCGCTTCGAAGGCGAGACGCCTTCGACACAGCGCGGGCAGGATGACCGCGACACGAACGCCTGGCGGCGCTACCACAAACGAGCTGTGCTTGAAGCTGCTACCCACGCCAACCACAGGCCTGATGGTAGGCTCTTCCTCCGATTTTGCAGGTGCGGACATTTTTCGCGCCTACTCTTGTCATCGGAACGCGACAATAGGGTGAAGATCGGGCCAGACGGGCTCCGGCCGGAGGACAGACGATCGACTCGGAACTAGAACTTGTCAGAACCGCCCGGGCGGGCGACCTCGACAGCTTCGGCAGGCTGTGTGAGCGGTATTACGCCCCCTTGGTCGCCGTGGCGTACGGCGTGCTCAAGGACCATCAACTCGCCGAGGATGCTGCCCAGGAGGCGTTCGCGCGCGGGCTCGTGAGCCTGCACCGGCTGAAAGAGCCGGGCCGCTTCGCGCCCTGGCTGGTCCGCATCTGCCGGAATGTGGCGGTGGACCACACCGTCAAGGGAAGCTCCCGCTACCTCGGCAACGGCGTCCCCCTCGGCGACCAGGACCGCATCGTCTGCTGGTACAAGCTCAAAGGCGCCGGCGTCTACCGCGTCGTCTACGCCGACCTGAGCATCCGGAACGCCGCCCCGGAGGACCTGCCCCTGCCTGTAGAACCGTAGACCGAGAGACCTAATACCGCGTTTCGGAAGTCATGCGGCGAATGGGAGGAGATTGCTTCGTCGCTGCGCTGTTCCCAAGAGACTGGCGGTCTGGGTGCCATGTCTACGGCTTTGCGTAGACATGCCTACGAGGCGTAGGCATGGCACCCTGGATATGGCGGGTTTCTTTCTCCTACCCGCCGCGAAGCCGCTGCGCGACTCGCAATGACATAATCGGTGGCTGCATGTCATTGCGAGCGAGGCTGGCCGAGCGCGGCAATCTATCGCCATAGTCTCGAGACTTGGGAAACGCAGCAGTAGACACACGGGCAGACAATCGACACGGTAAGCCTGCGTCTATTCCTTGATCATACCTTCAGGCAGAGCGGGCACCTGTCTGGCCAAGTCCCGTCTGATCTGCTCTTTCTGTGTTGTCGTTGCGACCATCATCCGACCTTCCATTCCCGCGCATTATACCCGATTTCACAAAGCGGCGGCCGAGGACGTGGTGCAGGATGTCTTTGTCCGCTTCGCCGGGCTGGCGCGGACGTTCCGGCTGACCGGCAGTCTCAAAGGGTATCTGGCGACCTGTGTCGCCAATGGTTCCGCGAGCAGTTCGGCGTCACCTTCACCGAAGAAACGCGGATCATGAAGACCTACGTCGTGCAGAAGAAGGGGCCGGCCAAATAGCCGGTCAGCGGCTGGTGCCGGCGGTTTGCAGCCGCGCGAGGAGCGTCTTGAGCTCTGCTACCTTGTCGGGCTGACGCGTATAGAGGTTGGTGCGTTCGGCGAGGTCGTCGGCCAGATGGTAGAGTTGGCCGGGCGGCTCATCCGGTTGGCTCCGGGCGGCGTCCCAGCCGAGACCGCCGCCGCCTTGGCCGAGGATGAGTTTCCAGTCACCCCGCCGGATGGCCCAGAGGCCCTGCATGCTGCTCATGACGAGCGTGTCACGCGTCGGGCCGGCGGGCGGGCGGTTCAAGAGAGTGGGCAGGAAACTGAAGCTGTCCTCGCCCGCATCAGGCGGCAGCGGACGGTTGAGCAACTCCGCCGTCGTCGCGAGGACATCGGTCAACGCCACCAGTGCGGCGGAGCTGGCGCCGGCCCGGATATGGCCGGGCCAGCGCACCAGCAGCGGCACGCGGTGGCCGCCTTCGTAGGCCTCGGTCTTTTGTCCCCGCAGCGGGCCGTTGGCCCGATGGCCCTGGTAATCGACGATGTCGGCCGGTCGGTGGCCCATCTGGACGGCGCCGTTGTCACTGCTGAACAAGACCAGGGTCTTGTCGGCCAAGCCCCGGCGGTCCAGCGCCTGGAGGATCTCGCCCACGCACCAGTCCATCTCACGAATGAACTCGCCGTAGATGCCGATCTGGCTCGTGCCGCGAAAACGCGGATTGGGCGTCAGGGGCGCGTGGACGTTGCGCAGGGCGAAGTAGAGGAAGAAGGGCTTGCTTCCTTGCTCTTCGATCCAGGCGACCGCCTTTTCGGTCAGCTTGAGCGCCAGCTCTTCATGCTGGTACAGGGCGTCCTTGCCGCCTGTGAAGGTGTGCGCGGGCGTCCGCTTGGCGCGCTCCCGATGGGTCCGGCGCTCGGGCATCTTGGGGTCGAGGATCAGGCGCATCGGGTCGTCGGGTTTCAGACCCACGACGCGATGGTTCTCGATGAAGACGTGCGGAAACTGGCCGACGTGCGGGATGCCGAAGAAATAGTCGAAGCCGACTTCCAGCGGTCCCGGCTTCAGGTCGCCGTTGTAGTCGGGCCCCAGCCGCTGGTCCCAGCCGGGCATCCCCGGCGCGCCGAAGCCCAGGTGCCATTTGCCGATGCAGGCGGTGCGGTATCCCGCCCCCTGGAGCAAATGCGCCACCGTCAGACGATCGGTGTCGATCAGCAGCGGATCGTCGGACCACACACAGCTATGCGGCTCCCAAGTCCGCCACGCGTAGCGGCCGGTCAGCAGGTTATAGCGGGTAGGCGTGCAGACCGAGGCCGGTGAATGGGCATCGGTGAACCGCATACCTTCGCGGGCCAACCGGTCGCAATGGGGCGTCTGGACCTTCGTGGCCCCATAGCAGCCCAGGTCGCCGTAGCCGAGATCATCCGCCAGGATGACCACGACATTCGGCTTCTCCGGCGCCGCGGCCCGGGCCCAGACCACTGACAGAGGGAGAAGCAACACGGCCGCCACCATCCCTGCTGCCATCCGCGCGAGCACGCCGTGACGATTCATTCCTGCCGACATAGCGATCCTCCTGAAATACCGGAGTCACCTGCACTTCGTCCGGGGCCCAAAATACCTATTGTAAGGCGGCACTGGCAAGAACGCAAAAGAGATCGGCGTCATTGGGTGCATGACCCTGGCGGCAAGGTTCGGAGTTCCGCCTAATGAGTCTTGACGAACAAATTCGGTAATGGCCGCGCGGGCCGCTCTCCGCGTAGGTCGTGCGTCCTCGCACGACCTCTTCGGCGAGCGGGGACGCTCGCCCTACGAAGAGCGCCAGTGGCCGGGCTCTGATTACCGAACTTGCTCGTCAAGACTCATTAGGCGGGTTTGAGAGTCTTTCGGCGCAGCCGGCTCCATCTTCTATGGACACGGAAGAAGAGGAATGCTCGGACTGTTGGACCCGCCTGAAGGCGGAACTCCGAACAGCGTAGGAACGTCGGGTGGCGGCATCACGCGGAGTCTTCGGAGCTTGGCGATGCCACCCGCGGCAACAAGCAGGGACGTGTAGAGCAACAAGGCGCGAGCGCCCACGAGTCGCAGGGCCATCCCGGCCCTGCTTCACGGGCGGGACGCCCATGCTACTCACAGGCGGGACGCCCGTGCTACTCATGGGCAGGATGCCCATGCTACTTACGGACAGGATGCCCGTGCTACTCATGGGCGGGACGCCCATGCTACGAAGGGGGCGCGAATCCGCAACGTCCGGCCGGCGGTCCTTGCCGTCGGACAAATCCTTTGCCGGACGGGGGGCGGGGCTTATAATGACGCCGTTCGCACCGGATACAGTGGCACGGGCATCCTGCCCGCGATCCGGAAGCTGTGGCGCTCGTGCTAACACGACGGAACCGCCGCACGGCGTCATTGCGAGCATATTTCAAGCGGTGCATTCAGGA
Source organism: Planctomycetota bacterium (assembly GCA_016872975.1). Lineage (GTDB taxonomy): Bacteria > Planctomycetota > Phycisphaerae > Sedimentisphaerales > Anaerobacaceae > PLanc-01. Next base: position 4,406 of record VGYL01000054.1, on the reverse strand, counting down.
GGCTGATTTGTCATGATGCGAAAAATGCTGGCGTGTCTGTTGGTGGCGTTGGTCGTGGTCCTGTGGCTCGCCGGGGGCGGGCGGACGCAGACGCGGGCGGTGAAAGACGAGATCAAGCTCGTGGTGCGGGCGGACGACATCGGGTCGTGCCATGCGGCCAATCTGGCCTGCATCCAAGTTTATCGCGAAGGCATTGCGCGAAGCGTCGAGGTGCAGGTGTGCTGCCCGTGGTTCAACGAGGCCGCCCGGATGCTGCGGGAGAATCCCGGTTACGACGTGGGTGTGCATCTGACGCTGACGAGCGAGTGGGAGAACTATAAGTGGGGTCCGTTGACGCACGCGCCGAGCCTGGTCGATGCGCAGGGGAAGTTCTATCCGACGACGAGCCAGCGGGCGGACTTTCCGCCGAAGACGGGATTCCTCCAGTGCGGCTGGAAGATCGAGGAGGTGGAGAAGGAGCTGCGGGCCCAGATCGAGCTGGCGCAGAAAATGATCCCGCAGGTCTCGCACCTGAGCAGCCACATGGGGACGCCGACCGCCACGCCGCAACTGCGGGCCCTGGTGCAGAAGCTGGCGCAGGAGTACAAGCTGCCCCTCGAGACGCCGGGGGCGCAGTATGCCCGCTGGGCGGCGGACAGCAAGGCGACCGCCGAACAACGTGAGGCCGCCCTCGTCAAAACGCTGGAGGAGTTGACGCCGGGCGTCTGGATTCTCATCGAGCACCCGGGCCTCGACACGCCCGAGATGCGGGCGCTGGGACACCAGGGCTATTGGGAAGTCGCCACGCACCGCGACGCCGTGACGAAGGCCTTTTGCAGTCCCAAAGTCAAGGAGGTCATCAAGAAGCGCGGGATACAGTTGGTCAGCTACCGCGATCTGTGGCCGGGGCGGTAGGGACGGTGAATGCCGCGCGGCGACTTAAACGCCAAATGGGAACGCGCCCGCGCCGATCACAGAAGGCCTCCGTCCGACCGGAGTTATCGGCCGATGACACGTACAATCGACGTGCACAGAGATGCAGGAACCTACAAGCATCGAGGGCTACGATGAACGTAGATCTCCATTATGGAACAGGCGTTGTCTCTCTCCGGGTCCCCGATCGAAACGTGCAGGAGATCATCCGGCCCTGGCAGGGGGAGCAGACTCACGACGCGGCGGTGGACCTCCGGGACATCGTGGACCGTCAGGCCGAAGCATTTCAGGATGCCGTCGCCGGCAAACGGGTCTGCGTCCTCGTTGATGACGGCACACGCGATGAGCCCCTGGCGGACGTTCTGCCGCACCTGTGCGGCGTGTTGCGCGGGACCGCCTCGGTGCAATTCCTGATCTGCACCGGGACCCACACGGCGGACACGCCGAAGAACCGCCAGATCCGCCGTGCGATTGAACAGGCGAGCCGGGACGCCGGCCTGACCGTCACGCGAATCCACGCCCACGACTGCAGGGCCGACAGTTTCCTCGACGTCGGCCGCACCGCCCGCGGGACGCAAGTCCTGGTGAATGCGTTCGCTGACCAGGCCGATGCCTTTCTCGCCGTGTCGGACGTGAAGGTCCATTACTTTGCGGGGTATTCGAATCCTGTAAAGAACTTCCTGCCCGGGATCAGCGCCTTTCGCACGGTCGAGCAGAACCACAGTCTGGCTCTGCTCGACGAATCCACGCACGGGGCGCATCCGTGGCACCCCAATCCCGAGCAGAGAAACAACCCGTTGGCTGAGGATCAGGTCCAGGGCATGGACTTGATCGCCCGGGGCCGGCCGATCTACGCGCTGGTGATGATCAGTGCCGCCGAGCGGCTGATCTGGGCCCGCTTCGGCCCGGTCCGGGAGGTCAGTGCCGCCTCCTTTCTCGTCACCGACGAGCGGAACATCCGGACGGTCACTCCCGCGACCCGGTTGATCGTGTCGCCCGGCGGGCTGTCCAACGACGAGGACCTGTACACGGCCCAGCGGGCTCTGGAACTGACCCGGGCCGCGGTGGCCGATGGCGGCGAGGTCTTGTTCCTGGCCGCTTGTCCCAACGGCATCGGCGAGCCGCAGACCCTAACCAATTTCTACGACCGCCTGACGGCCCCGCTCGAGGAGGTCCTCCGCTCGATCCAACAGGACTACGTCCTGTACAGTCACAAGCCCTACAAGTTTGCCGTGATGATCCGCCGGCTGCGGCGGATCTGGATGCACACGCAGATCGCCGATGACCTCATCACGGCGGCCCATCTTCACCCCGTGCCGGCCCCCCAGGCGGTGCTGGACAATTGGCTGGCCGAGCAGCCCCAGGCCGGGATCATCGTTGTGGACGGGGCCAACAAAGTCGCCCTGCGGGCGGCCCTGCCCTCAGAGAGTGCGTGAGAAGGGGGGCCGTATCCAAGCGGAACGGTTGGCGATCAGGCCGAACGTAAAGTCGCAGGGGGACCTTCCCCTGTGTGTCATTACCGCACCGTTCGCGAGATGCCGCGACGAGTTGTTCAATGACGAACAGTTCCGCGAGCTCGAAGAGCACTTGGTCCTGCATCCTGCCGGGGGTGCTCTGATCTCCGGCGGGGGCGGCCTGCGAAAGATCCGGTGGTCGGGCTCAGGACGGGGCAAGCGGAGCGGCGTGCGCGTGATCTATTACTTTCGCTCGAAGACAAACAGGCTGTTCCTGATCTTCGGTTTCCGCAAGAATCAGTATGAAGATCTGACCCAGGCACAGATCAAGAATCTGGCCGGGATCATCGAACAGTTTTAGGGGTACGTTGATGGGTAAGAAGAAGACCAATCTATATGCGGAGCTCAAAGACGGACTCGAAGAGATGGTCGCCATTGAGAAGGGCGAAAGAGAGCCGGTGCGCGTCCATCGCTTCTTCACCAGCGCGGACATCAAGGCCCTGCGCGAGAAGGCGGGCGTCTCACAACGCGCCTTTGCGGCTCTGCTCGGGGTCAGTTCCCGAACGCTTCAGGATTGGGAGCAGGGTCGCCGAACCCCGACCGGACCCGCCATGAACCTGCTGCGCCTCTACGAAGCCATGCCCGAGGCCACCGCCAAAGTCCTGGCCGACCAGATGGCCTTGGCGTCGTGAACGAATCCTGACCGGACGATTTGCCATCGGCAACGGCCAAACCCTCAAATACGGGCCCACCCCGGCCGAGTTGTGCTGGGCCTTCGCCAAAGCTTGACGTGGTGCTTGGCCGAGCGCGGCCTCGATGTCGCGCGAGGGGCGGGGCGTCACCGTTTCCTGGGGTAATGCCGGGCCAGCCAGCGGATGTCGACGTTGTCAGGGTCGCTCAGGCCGGTCATGTCGGGGTAGCGGGTGCCGTGGCGGATCTCGTTGGACCAGCGCTGGGTGCGCGGGTCGGCCCAGGTCTTTTTCGCGGCGTGGCCGTCGGCGTAGCCGAACATGGTGATATTGTTGTGAAAGACCGCGATGGTGTCGATCAGGATGAGCTTGTACGGGTTGAACGCCCAGGCGTCCATGTTGTAGTCGCGGTTGTCGTTTTCCTCCACCAGAATATAGGTCGAGCCGGGGTCCTTCAGGTCCGTGATCCGGACCAGGCGATCGGCGCCCGCGGCGGCCCCGTACCGGCTGGTCAGCTCGGCCGTCGGGGCGTTCAGATGATAGGGCAGCGAGTACGTGCGGTAGCCGCCGGTGCCGCCGTAGCCGGGATACGTCGGTGCGCGGACCCAACGCTTGTCCGTCGGACAGTTCATGAGCTTCGCGTCTCTGTAGTATGGAAACAGCGTGCCCGTCTCGATCCCGCGTCTCTCTTCCTGGGCGATGAAATTGGCGGTCTTGACGGCGCCGGACACCAGGTCCCGGGGCGGTCCCACCCAGTCGTACCGGGGACTGCCCGTAATGCCGGTCATCGGTCCGCACAGGACGTAGTCGTTGCTTTCCGCGTACATCATCCAGGCCACGACCAACTGCTTCTCATTGCTCAGGCACACGGCCGAGCCCGCCTGCTGCCTGGCAATATTCAGGGCCGGGATGAGAATCGCCGTCAGCAGTGCAATCATCGCAATGACCACCAGCAACTCGATGAGCGTGAACCCGCCTTTCGCTTTCATCGCCATACCCCTCGCCGTGGCTCCCACACATCTTTCATCGATCGCCCTTTCGCCAGGGTGTTCCACTGGAAGATATTATGCGGCACGGGACGCAGGGACAAGGAGAAAAGCCCGGGGCAATCGCCTGTGCGCCACCGGCTCGGTGACGGGAGTCCGGAGTTCCGCCTTCAGGCGGGTCGAACAGTCCGGCCTTCCTTCTCCCCTCCGTGTTCACAGGAGATGGCGCCGGCTGCGCCGGAAGACCCTCAAACCCGCCTGAAGGCGGAACTCCAAACGCCAAATCCGCCCTCCCATGCAATTGCCCTGGAGACGGCAAGCGGGGAGTTTACTATTGCCGCGTTGGCGGTTATCATACCCCAGTT
>VGYL01000053.1 GCA_016872975.1 Planctomycetota bacterium | reverse complement strand
TGAGATCGCGGGGATCACCGCCCGGCGGTGCGACTATGAGGCCATCGAGTCGAACCCAGTCCGCTGCGCCGATCCCGAAGCGGCCGAGCAGATGGTCCGGGCGATCCTGGCGGCCAAGGATGACAACGACTCGGTCGGCGGGGTCGTGCAGCTCGAGATCCACAGCCTGCCGGCGGGCTTGGGCGATCCGGTGTTCCAGAAGCTCGATGCCCGCCTGACCGCGGCGATCATGACCATCGGGGCGATCAAGGGCATCGAAGTGGGCGACGGCTTCGCCCTGACACGGCGGCGCGGCAGCCAGTCCAACGACGCCATGGCCGAGCGCAGCTTCGTGAGCAATCACGCCGGCGGCATCACCGGCGGCATCTCCACCGGCCAGCCCGTGGTCCTGCGAATCGCGGTCAAGCCCACGTCGTCGATTGCCAGGCCGCAACGAACACTGGACACCCGTTTGCAGGACCGGACCATCGAAACCCACGGTCGGCACGACCCGTGCATCGTGCCCCGCGTGATCCCGGTCATCGAGAGTATGGCGGCCCTGGCCCTGCTCGACGCCTGGGAGGTGCAGGACCGCCTGTGCCCCGGGTGGGAGCGGCGGTAGCGGCAGAAATCCGAAATCCGAAACTCGAAATTCGAAACAAATCTAAATGATCCAAACAGGTATTTGGCAGGAGAATGAATCATGCTCGGATGTCACTTTGGACGTTGCCTTCAGTTGACCGTCGCCGGCGGGTCATACCAGGAAGGACTCACCAGTGTCCTGCAGGGCGTACCGCCGGGAATGCTGCTCAGCGAGCAGGAGATCTATGGCGATCTGCTCCTGCGCAAGCCCGGGGCGGATGAGCTGTCCAGCCCGCGCAAGGAGCCGGACCTGCCGGTTCTCTACACCGGCATCAACCCGGCCGACACCATCGAGAACGCCGGCAACAAGAACCACACCAACGGCACACCGTTGACGATCCTGATCCCCAACCTGGACCGCCACTTCATTCATATCAAGCAGTACCAGGACACCAACCGCACCCCCCGGCCGGGACACGCGTCCTACGCCAGCTTCGTCAAGTACGGCCCGGACGACGACGCGGTCGGCGCGGGCATCTTCAGCGGGCGGTACACCGCGACGATCGTGGCCGCGGGCTCGGTGGCCAAGAAGGTCCTCAAGCAGTGCGGCATCGAGGTGTTCGCGTACGTCAAGGAGATTGCCGGGGTCCGCTGCCCGGAGGTGCCCCACGACCGGACGCTGGCCACGACCGCGCGTTACAAGACCATGCGGCACGATCTCGATCCGTTCTACCAGGAGCTCTACGTCCGGGGCCGGCTGCACATGGACATGCGCTTCCTGGAGAAAGCCGCCGTGCTGGCGCAGGTGGAGAACGAGATCGACGCGATCCGCGACAGGGCGCCCCAGATGGCCCCCGAAGCCGTGCGGGACAAGTACGGCGTCCATCACGTCGTCAACTGCCCCGACCTGGGGGCCGCCCAGGCGATGGTCGACGCCTGCAACCGCATCTCGCAGACCGGCGACTCCGCCGGCGGCGTGGTCGAGGTCGTCGTGACCGGGGCGCCCGCCGGACTCGGCGAGCCGGTGTTCTACAAGCTCGACGCGGAGCTGGGACGGATGCTCGGCATCGGCGCCGTCAAGGGCGTCGAGGTCGGCGCCGGCTTCGCGGTCAAGGACATGACCGGCTATCAAAACAACGATCAGATGCGGTCCGTGGACGGCACAGTGGTCTTCGACTCGAACCGCGCGGGAGGCATCACGGGCGGCCTGGCCACCGGACAATCCATCGTCGTCCGCCTGGCGGTCAAGCCCACCCCGACCATTGCCAAGCCCCAACACACGATCGACAAGTACACCCTGGAGAACAAGGACCTGGCCGCGATCACGCGACGCGACCCGACGATCGTGGCCCGCATCTGGCCGGTCGCCGAGGCGTACACGGCCCTGGTGATTCTCGACCACCTGATGATGCACTACGGCTATCAAGCCCTGCGCTGCAAGGTCGAGCAGGCGTAAGCGGCGTACCGGCCCGGGCGGCCGCCACAAATGGGGACCTGTCGTTTTGTGCCGAAAAGAGTACCGGACCCCTTCCGTTTTGCCCGACAATGGCCGAGATGAAGGTCGCCAGCTTCAATGTCAACTCGGTCCGGACTCGCTTGCCCATCGTTCTGGCGTGGCTGCGCGAGCGCCGGCCCGACGTCCTCGCCCTGCAGGAGACCAAGGTCCAGGATGAGAACTTCCCCCGCGCGGCATTCGAGGAAGCCGGCTACACGTGTGTTTTTCGCGGGCAAAAGAGCTACAACGGCGTGGCGCTGGCCGCCCGGCACGAGATCGGCGCGGTCGAGTTCGGCCTGCCGGACGAGCCCCGGGAGGAAGCGCGCCTGCTGAAGGCGCGCCTCGGCACGATGATCGTGGTCAATACCTACGCGCCGCAGGGCTATCTGGCCGACTCCGACCGGTTCCGGCACAAGCTGGATTGGTACGCGCGTCTCCGGAACTACTTCCGCACGTATTTCAGCCCCGCGGACCCGATCCTCTGGGTGGGCGATCTGAATGTCGCCCCCCTGCCGATCGACGTGTACGATCCGGTGGCGCTGGCCGGGCACGTCTGCTATCACCCCGCCGTGCGCGAGGCGTTCGAGGAGATCGTGCGGTGGGGATTCACCGACGCCTTTCGCCTGCACTGCCGGGAGGCGGGCCAGTATACCTTCTGGGACTACCGCCTGCGGGGCGCCTTGCAGCGCAACCGCGGCTGGCGTCTGGACCACATCCTGGCCACCCGGCCCCTGGCCGAGAGATGCACCGCCTGCTACATCGACCTTGAGCCCCGCCTCGCGCCCCACCCCAGCGACCACACCCCCATCGTCGCGGAATTCGAGGGCGGATAACGGAGTTCCGAGGCCGCCCTGCTCATTCGTGGCAGAGGAACAAACGCGGTTCTCGCGCAAAGACGCAAAGCGCGCCAAGGGAGAAGGAGGACGGCGAACCCTAACGCCGGGCCGGGAAGGTGCGGTGCTCGGCGACGTAGCGGGCGACGGTGGCGACGGTGTCCACCCAGAGGCCGTTCCGAGGGTCGCGGACGTATTCGCAGAAGGCCCGCAGGGTGTCGGTCCGCACCGCCTGGCGGCCGCTCTCGCCGACGTTGTGGCCGCAGAGGACGAGCCAGAAGCCGTGCTGGACCGTCTGGTCGATCAGGGCCTTGAGCTGGTCCCAGGTCAGGCCGTCGAGCTCCATCGTCATCAACTGGGCCAAGTCGCAGAACGCGGGGTCGGTGGGGGCCTCATCCCGCCAGCCGCGGCCGGCGAGGAAACGCGACGCGACCAGAGGCACATAGCTGCGGGCTTCGACGCCTCGGCCGACGAACTTCTGGCCGCAGGGGTAGGCGAACGTCACGGGGCGGACGCCCAACAGCTTCTCGATCTCGGCGTTCGCCTGGTCCAGCTCCGTTGCCATCTGGTCGAGCGTGTAGTCCTCCAGGGCCTTCTCCCGCGAGAACGGGAAGTTGCCGGTGCAGGGATGGCGGACCGAGTGATTGCCGATCTCGTGGCCGGCGGCGAGGGCGGCCTGCCACGCGGGAAGCTTGGCCCGCAGGGCCGGAAGCGAGACGTAAAAGGTCGCCTTGATGCCGTAACTGTCCAGCAGCGGGATGCCGATATCCGCCTGGCTCGCACGGGCATCGTCGAACGACAGGCTCACCGCCGCCCGTCGGTCTTCGGGCCAGACGAACGCCAGCGGCGGCAGGGGCTCGTGCGGCAACGGCGCCTCGACGCCGGCGCCGGGACCGGGCACCTGGACCCGCGCGCACGAAGACAGTCCCACCACGCTTACGCTCACTGCGACAACCACGAGGATCGTTTTCATGATCGCTCCCCTCTCATTGCGAGCGGAGCGAGGCAATCTCCCACCCCTGGGATCGAGATTGCTTCGTCGCTGCGCTCCTCGCAATGACATAATCAGGCTCATTCTGTTAGAGGCGTTACAGGCCGTAGAGTTCCTCATCCTGCAGGACCGCGAACCCGGCCTGCCGGACGACCTCCTCGGCCTTCGCCATCTGCGCCTTGTCGATCTCCACGCAGCAGATGCCGGTCCGGTGCGGCTGCAGGACGAAGCCGTAAGCGTCCAGGACGTTGATATTGTCCGCTGCCAGTGCGGAGGTCAGCTTGTAGAAATTGCCGGGCTGGTCGGGCACGGAGACCGCGAGAACGTCCTTGAGGGCGCAGGCACAGCCGACGTCGGCCAGCGCCAGGTAGGCGTCGTTGGGCTTGTCCACGATCAGCCGCAGCAGGCCGTAGTCGCCCCGGTCCTGGATGGTGAACGCCCGGATGTCGATGCTGCTCCGGTGCAGGTTCTGGGCAATCGACTGCAGCCGGCCCGGGCGGTTCTCGACAAATATGGTCAACTGCTTCGCCATAAAAACCCCGGAATTGATTATCGATTATTGATGATTGACTATTTTCAGAGGAATCCGGACTTCTTCCTCAATCATCCATTATCCTTCATCCATCATCAATGGTTTTTCAGTCTTTCGGCCGTTCGTCGACGACGCGCTTGGCCTTGCCCTCGAAGACGGGCAGGGCGCCGGGCTCGTGCAGTTCGACGCCGGGCGTGATCACGATGGAGGCCCGCAGCTCCTCCACGATCCGGTGCTTCAGGGCTTCGAGCCTGGCCACCTCGCCGAGGAACAGCTTCGGATAGATCTCGACCTTGACCGTCAGGCGGTCCAGCGAGCCCTTCTTGTCCACGTGGATCTGGTAATTGGTCGCGACCTCCGGGATCTTCATGATCTTCTCCTCGATCTGGGAGGGGAAGACGTTGACGCCGTTGATGATGAGCATATCGTCGGTGCGGCCGAGGATGCGCGAGAGGCGCCGGTGCGTCCGGCCGCAGTCGCAGCCCTCGGGATGGAGGAACGCCAGGTCGCGGGTGCGGTAGCGCAGGATCGGGGTCGCCCGGCGGACGAGGTTCGTCAGGACGAGCTCGCCCTGCGCGCCGTCCTGGAGAACTTCGCCGGTCTTGGGATCGATGATCTCCGCGATATACGCGTCCTCCCAGACGTGCATGTCCTTCTTGCAGACGCACTCGAAGGCCACGCCGGGGCCGTTGAGCTCGCTGAGGCCGTAGGAGTTGTAGGCGTCGATCCCGAGCAGGTCCTGCAGCTTGCGGCGGGTGTTCTCGGAATGGGGCTCGGCCCCGATGAAGGCCTTGCGCAGGGCCAGGTCCCGGCGCTCGATGCCGTCCTCGCCCAGGCGCGAATGGATGTGCAGCAGGTAGCTGGGCGTGATGTGTACGACGGTGGTCTGGAAATCCTTCATCGTCTGGATCTGTCGCTTGGTGTTGCCGCCGCCGATGGGGATGACCGTCATGCCGACGCGCTCGGCGCCGTAGTGCAGGCCCAGGCCGCCCGTGAACATGCCGTAGGTCATCATGTTCTGGAAGATGTCACTGTCCGTGGCCCCGGTCGCAACGATGCTACGGGCGAGCAGGTCCGTCCAGTTGTCCACGTCATCCCGGGCGAAGTAGATGACCGTCGGGATGCCGGTCGTGCCGCTGGAGGAATGGACCCGCAGAACCTCTTTCATCTCCACCGCCAGCAGGCCCCTGGGGAAGCTCAGGCGCAGGTCGTCCTTCGTCGTATAGGGAATGCGTTGGAGATCTTCCAGGCTCCGGATATCGTCGGGAGCCTTGATTCCGACCTGTGCGAGCTTCTTGCGGTAAAAGGGAGTCCGCAGGGCCCAGCCGATGGTCGTCCGCAGCCGCTCCCGCTGCAACTGCTCCAAGCGGCTCCGCTCGGCCGTCTCGATCTCTTTGTTCCAGAATGGGGTAGCCATTGGCGATTTGTGAATTGTGAATTACGATTCATGATTTGCGATCCGCCCCACGGCATCGAGCCGAAATCGTAAATCATAAATCATGACTCGTAAATCAAAGTCCTTCGATATCTTTCTCGGCGACGATGCGGATGTTGTTCTTGGCCAGCACCTGCTGGGCGAATTCCGTGTCTTCGAAGCGCATGACCAGCAGGGCCTTGTCACTGAACTTCTCGACGAAGCCGTACATGTATTCGACGTTCACGTCGTTGTCGGCCAGAATCTTGAGGATGGAGGCCAGGCCGCCCGGCTGGTCCGGGACCTCGATCGCCACCACGTCCGTGAAGTTGGCGACGAAGTGGTGGTCCCGCAGCAACTGGATGGCGAGGTCGGACTTGTCCACCACGATGCGCAGGACGCCGAAGCTCTCGGTCTCCGCGATGGTCAACGCGCGGATGTTCACGTGGTTCGTGCCGAGCAGCGAGCAGACGTCGTACAGGCGGCCCTTGCGGTTCTCGAGAAAGATCGATATCTGCGTGATTTTCATCGGCGGACTCCCTACCTACAGTGCCCGTTTGTCGATGATGCGCTTGGACTTGCCCATGCTCCGCTCGATGGTCTTGGGCTCGACGAGCGTGACCTTGACCCCGATGGACAGGACGTTCTCGATTTCCTTGCGGATCTTGTCGCGGATCTCGTTGAGCCGTTTGATCTCATCGGAGAAGAACCGCTGCTCGACCTCGACCTTCACCTCGACCTCGTCGAGCTTGTGGGCCTGGCGGTCGACGATGATCTGGTAGTGCGGCTGGGTGCCCTCGATCCCGACGAGCACGTGCTCGATCTGCGACGGGAACACATTGATGCCGCGGACGACGATCATGTCGTCGGTGCGGCCCTTGATCTTGCTGATGCGCGGGCTGGTCCGGCCGCACCGGCACTTGTCGAGGCGCATGCTGACGATGTCGCGCGTGCCGTAGCGGATCAGCGGAATTCCCTGCTTGGTCAGCGTGGTGATCGTCAGCTCGCCGTCCTCGCCTTCCGGGACCGGCGCGCCGGTCTTGGGGTCGATGATCTCGGGATAGAACACGTCGCTGAAGATGTGCAGGCCGTCCTTGTGGTGGCACTCCTGGGCGACGCCGGGCCCGATGATCTCGGACAGGCCGTACACGTCGGTCGCCAGCATGTTCCAGGCGCTCTCGATCTCCTGGCGCATGGCCTCGCTCCAGGGCTCGGCCCCGAAGATCCCGATCTTCCAGTTGCCCTGGGTCGGATCGTAACCCAGTTCCTTGGCCTCCTCGGCCATGTAGAGCGCGTAGCTCGGGGTGCAGGCGATGATCCGGGCGTTGAAGTCCTGCATGAGCTTGAGCTGGCGGGCGGTCTGGCCGGAGGAGGTTGGGATGATCCGCAGGCCCATCTCCAGGGCGCCGTAGTGGAAGCCGAGGCCGCCGGTGAACAGGCCGTAGCCGTAGGCGATCTGGATCGTATCGCCCGGCACGGCGCCGGCACAGCCCAGCACGCGGGCCATGACGTCGCCCCAGAGCTTCAGGTCGTCTTTCGTGTAGCCGACGAGCGTCGGGTTGCCGGTCGTGCCGCTGGAGACGTGGATCTCCCGGATATGGTCCTGCCCGACGGAGAACAGGCCAAACGGGTAGTGATCCCGCATATCCTCCTTCGTCGTGAACGGCAGCCGCCGGATGTCGTCGATCGACTTGATGCGATCCGGCGTGACCCCGGCCTTGTCCAGCTTCTGCTTGTAGACGGGGCAATTGTGATAGATGTACGGAATGAGTTTCTTGAGATAGCCCGACTGCAGCTCCTTCAGGTCCGCCGGGGCGGCACATTCGACATCTTCTCTCCAAATCATGACTGACCCAGCTTTCTTCCGTCCAGGAATACCTTCTTGTTCTCTTCGACACCCTTGCCCCTGAAGACCGTCTCGATCGCCTTGATCCAGTGTTCTTCCTTGATCGGCAGCCTGGTGGAGAGCACGCCGACCAGGCAGGTGTTCAGGCCGCGCGGATTGTCGGCCATCGCCTGCGTGGCCCGGTCCAGGTACGCGGTCAGGTCGATGCCCTCTTTCTTGAGGAAGGTCTGGAGGCGCGGATGTTCCTCCAGATGGAAACACATCAGGACATCCGCCCCGCCGGCCGGGACCAGCGGGGAGTAGACCCGCTTGCCGAAGCGCACGTGGGATTCGACGGAGCCGCCCCGCTGCGCCATGCCGTGGACTTCGGACTTCTTCACGTGATAGCCCGCGAACACGGCGGCCCAGCCGCAGATCTCGGAGGCCTTGAGAATCCCCTGCCCGCCAATGCCGCCGAATGTAATGCTATAAACCTTATCGCTCATACAGTGCCTTCATCGCAAAGTGCCAGGCAACCCGCCCGAGGCGGGAAATTCCAAGCACCAAATTCCAAACAAATTCCAAACCCAAAATTCCAATGCTCGAAACACTGTCGCACCGATCAACGACCCGTCGTCCCGTTTGGAGCTTTCTTCTGTTTTCGTCATTGGAATTTGTTTGGAATTTGGTGCTTGGGATTTGGGATTTCTCCTTTTCCTGTTCCGCAGGATTACCTTCTCAACAATTTGCACGGATGCCGGGCGATGATGACCGACAGGGCGTCCTCGTTCACCCGCGTTTCGAGGAGCGTCCGGAAGGCCTCCAGGTCCTTCGGGTCCACGACATCGACGTGGTCCACGCCGCACGCCCGGCACACATCCTCGAGGATGAGCTTCTTCGTCGGCTCGTTGCGGATGGTCAGGCCGGTCGCGGGGTGCTGCTGTCCTCCGGTCATGGCCGTGGTGGAGTTGTCGAGAATCAGGATCACGCCCTTGGCCTTGTTGTACGCGGCGTTGATCAAGCCGGTGATCCCCGAGTGGACGAAGGTCGAATCGCCCAGAACGCCCACGATCTTCTTGCCCGGGGCGCCCTTGCGCAGTCCCTCGTTGAACGTGACGCCGGCGCCCATGCAGAGGCATGAGTGCAGGGCGGACATGGGCGGCAGACAGGCCAGCGTGTAGCAGCCGATATCGCCGGCCACGTACACGTCCAGCTTCTTGAGGGCGGCGAAGCTCGCCCAGTGCGGGCATTCGGCGCACAGCCGGGGCTTGCGCTTGACGACCTTGACTTCCTGCTTGGCCCGGCCCGCGACGACCGCCGGGATCAATTCCGGCGCCAGCTCGCCGATCCGGAACGAAGGATCTTTGGCCGCGGCCTTCACGCCGAGCATGCGGAGGTGGTCCTCCAGGAAGGGGTCCAGCTCCTCGACCACGACGAGCTTCTTGACCGTTTTGGCGAAGGCCTTGATCTTGTCGTCGCAGAACGGGTAAATCATGCCCAGCTTCAGGTAGGAGGCGTCGGGATAGTGCTCTTTGAGGTACTGGTAGGCGACGCCGGCGGTGATGAAACCGAGCTTGCCGTCGCCCTTTTCGATGCGATCGAACCGGGTCCGCTCCGACAACGCCTGAAGCTGCCGGAGCCGCTGCTCGACGAAGATATGCCGCTGGTAGGCATTGCCCGGGACCATGACGTACTTGGGGATGTTCCTTTCGAGCTCGGGTCGCGGCGGGACCCGGCGTTCCTGCAGGACAATATTCTCACTCGTGTGCGAAACGCGCGTGGTCATGCGCAGCAGGACGGGCGTATCGTACCGCTCGCTGATCTTGAACGCCTCTTGCACGTACTGACGGGCCTCGGCCGGGCTGGCCGGCTCGAGCATCGGCAGCTTGGAGTAGAGGGCAACCCAGCGGGTATCCTGCTCGTTCTGCGAGGAGTGCATCCCCGGGTCGTCGCAGACCACGATGACGAACCCGGCCAGGATGCCGGTGTAGGAGGCCGTCATCAGCGGGTCCATCGCGACATTGAGTCCGACGTGCTTGCACGCAAACAGGCTGCGGGCCCCGCCGATGGCCGCGCCGAGGGCAACCTCGAAGGCCACCTTCTCGTTGACCGACCACTGGGCATCGACCTCCGGGAACCGCGCCAGGGCCTCCAGGATTTCGGTGGAAGGCGTCCCCGGATAGGCACACGCCACGCTCAAGCCAGCCTCATAGGCCCCGCGCGCCAAGGCTTCATTTCCCGACAACAACGCTTGATTCGAGCTACTTGTTCTTGCCATAGACCCTGCATTATAGGGAAATCGTCAACCGATTCAAGAAGTCCGCGCAAGAAAAAAGTCCCCGGAAAGCCCGGGGACTTTGTATGTCTTCACCCTCGGACGCGGCCACGTCAGAAAATGTACTCCACGTTGAACCGCAGGAAGTAGGCGTTATCGTCGCTCGGCGCCACGTAGTAGCTGTTGGCGTTGAAGAAGTACTCCGCCAGGAAGTGGCCGTAGAGTTGCTCGCTGAACTTGTACCGCAGCCAGCTCGTCAGCAGATGGCCGCGGAAGCGGTTCGCGGACGACGTGGCGATCCGGGGATCCGTGGTTGGCGTGTTCTTGTCCGCCCAGAGAGCATGATAGTCCCCCGTCAGCGACCACTGTTTGTTGATGTTGAACCTGTGACCCACGTTCAGGCGGTGCAGGTTGGTCGTGCTGGAAATCTGCGTCTCGTAACTATACGTGTAAATCAGCAACTCGCTCCAGCGCGGCCACTCGCCCCAGAGCAGGTCGAACTGCTCATCCGTGCCCTGCGTACCAGGATCGTCGCCGGACGCGTACTCATAGGTCACGTGCGTCGCATGGTCATGCGGGTCTTTGAACTGGTACTCCAGCGTCGACAGGGTGCCGTACGCGACGATGTCGCGCTCCGCCCCAACGTCCCCCAAGCCAAAGAAAGGATTGGTCGGTGCCCCACCACCGATGTTCGGCAGGTTCGCGGTCCGGGTGCCGCGTTGGATTGCGCCTTCGGCCCGGTATTTCCAATGGTCTCCCTGCGTGCCCGCCACTGCAGCACCGAGAGTGAAGGTCTCCGCTTTGCGACTCCAACCGTACGGGAAGTTGCTGAGTTGTTCGTCGATGGGATTGTCGTTCTTATAAATGAGAAAGCCTTCAAGCTGGACGGGTTTCCAGGAGGTATTGGTCAGGTAGAAGATCCCGGCGTGCTCATCCTGCTCGGTCACGCCGCGGCGTTTGTCGCCGAGGGGCTTCAGGATTCCGGTGCGGCGTGCCTCCTGGTTGATGTAGGCGACGTCGATCTTGGTATTTGTGTCCCCCCAGTCATAGGTGAAGCGGGCGGCGTCAAAGGCGCCGACCGTCCGCGAGCCGTCCAGCGGCGTACCGTCCAAGACCAGCCAGCCCACCCCGAACATCATGTCCTGGCGGCCCAGCGTCGCGCCCAAAGGCGTGCCGCCGATGTTGCGGATGTTGACATTGAACCAGTCGAACAGGGCTTCGTCGGGGTTGAACTCCGTCACCCGCGGGCGATCCGCCGCAAACGCCGGGTTCAGGATGTGGGTCCTCCCGTCCGGCTGCTGCCACGTCCGGAATTCCCACACCAGCCGCGTGTTGAGACTGATGTCCTCGTTCACCTTCCATTTCGTCCACCACCGCGTGCGGTACCGCTGGTACAGCCAATCATCCGTTTTCCGGCCCTGGGCATCGCGCGCATCGTCATTCAGGGTCTGCCAGTTCTCGCCGGCCTCGATGCGGAACCGATGATCCAATCCCATACTCAGCCAAGGGGCGGGGTTGTGGAGTGTCTGCCAGAGTTCCGGCCAGAACAGCTCCTGATGCGCCGGGGCAGCCGGTGCGGCGGCCTTGGCGGGTTCTTTGGCGGGCGCGGGCGCCGCGGCGGCAAACACTGCCGAGCCGGCGACGGCGGTTACGAAGGCCACGATCAATCCGGCTCTCCACACTTGCTTGTTCATGTGCTTCTCCTTACCTCCCAGAGTAATGGACACCACCGGCCAACGCCTCTGGCCACGAGACGCTACACGCTCATGGGATACATCGGCCTTGATACTCAACGAACGAAACGGTCACACGAGGAGGGACGGACAAGGCGCTCCAACCGGGCAAGCCGGCCGGCCCTGCGTCTATGCTTCTCCCCTTCGTGTATCCAACACACCGCCCTGCGTTAGGGCCTTATTCTCTCACCACCGTGCTTGGGGACGAAAGGTTCCTGCGCACAACCTGCGTCCTCCAATGCCAAATGGGTGCACTCCTGCACCCCAAGCGTCCTGATCCTGCGGTGTACTTCCCTGCGTTAACCTGTGGGCCGTCACGCGAAATGCACGCGCCACCGGCCTCCAACCTTTTAATCGGAACATGGTAGGCGAAATCAGTACAAAAAGAAAGCCCCTTTTCGGACAATGCGCCAAAATTCGCGGGACAAGCCTCGGCGGCCGTGGCCGCGTGCCGACCCATGAGCGGCCGCGCCGATCCGCTTGGCTGAGGCCTCTTCCTGCTCTTAAGTCCTTTTGTAAAAGAAACTTAACATCGCCCTCGCACCCGTACAGCGGTTCACGCCAGTCCCAGCAGCCTCCGGGCGTTTTCCGCCAGAATCTGCCGGAGCTTTTTTTGTGGAAGACGCAGATTTTCGAGCAGGGCGAGTGTCCCCGCCTGGTCGGTCCAGGGGGAATCGGTACCGAAGAGCAGGTAGTCGTCCGGATGCCCGAGAATCATCTCCCGCGCCCGCGCGGGGCCGAGATCCTCCAGGGCGAACGAGATCTCCATGTAGATCTTGCGGCCCAGCAGGTGACGGCGCACCTCGTCCCACTGCTGCCAGGCGCCCAGATGCGTCGTGACCAGCTTGAGGTCCGGGAACGTCTCGGCGATCCCCAGCAGCATCTCGGGATCGGCCCGCCGGAGGCGCGGAAAGGCGATGTCGTACCCGGTGTGCATGACCAGCAGCAGATCCTGCCGGATGGTCTCCTCGTAGAGACGTGACATCCGGTCCTCGTTGGCGAAGAAGTCCTGATAGAACGGGTGCAGTTTGAGACCCGCGAATCCCTCCGCGCGAATCCGCCGGATGCGCTCGGCGCAGGCGGGGTCCGCCGGGTGCACCGAGGGAAACAGGATGAGGCGCTCCGAGCGGACCTCCGTACACCAGCGTAGAATCGGCTCGAACTGCTGGGGCCTGGTCGCGATGCAACAGATGACGCTCTTCTCGATCCCGGTCCGGTCCATCGACCGCAGCAAGTCGGCAATGGTCCCGTCGAGGTACGCCCGGATACCCGGCGCCTCGTCCAGCAGCGTCTGCATCGCGCGCGGCGCCAAGGCGTCGGGAAAAGCGTGCGTGTGAAAGTCGATGATTCGATGTTCCATAGCCGAGGATTTACTATTTATGATTTATGATTTATGATTTTGACCCGGTCCGAGCCTCGTAGCGCCGATGGGTCGATAGTATCTGCAGCCCGCATGTGCTGCGGCGACGCGAACGAATCATAAATCATAAATCATAAATCATAAATCGCAAATCGTAAATAGGAACGGGTTTGTCATGCAGGCGATCTGGGACTTCTTCAAGAATGACAGGTACGCGAAGCACAGCGGCATCGAGCTGCTGGAGATCGGCGCGGGCCGCGCCAAGGCCAGGATGACCATCGCCGACGCGCACCTCAACGGCGTGAGCCTGGTCCACGGGGGCGCCATCTTCACCCTGGCGGACCTGGTCTTCGCGGCGGCCTCCAACTCGTACGGCACCGTCGCCGTTGCGATCAACGCGAGCATCTGGTTCGTCAAGGCCGCCCGCGAAGGCACGCTGTACGCCGAGGGAGTCGAGACCTCGCGCAACCCGAAGCTGGCAACCTACTCGATCAAGGTCACCGACGAGGCGGGCGAGACCGTCGCGCTCTTCGAAGGCATGGTGTACCGCAAGAAGGACCCGATCGGACCGCCGGCCCGGGAATGAAACACCCAGAACAAGTCACTCGCATCCAAGCGGCCCTGCTCGACTGGTTCGCCGCAAACGCCCGCGACCTGCCCTGGCGCAGGACGAACGACCCGTACGCCGTCTGGGTTTCCGAGATCATGCTGCAGCAGACGCGGGTCCGAGCGGTGGTGCCCTACTACGAGCGGTTCCTGGCCCGCTTCCCCACGGTCGAGCGACTGGCGCGGGCCCGCCTCGATACGGTGCTCAAGCTGTGGGAGGGACTGGGCTACTACTCGCGGGCCAGAAACCTGCACGAGGCAGCCAAAATGGTCGTGACGCGGTTCCACGGCCATCTGCCCACGACCCGGGAAGAACTGCTGACCCTGCCCGGCATCGGGCGCTACACGGCCGGAGCGATTGCCAGCATTGCCTTCGGCCGGCGAGACCCTCTGGTTGACGGCAACGTGACCCGGGTCCTGTGCCGGGTCTTTCGGATCCGGGGCAACCCCAAGGACGTCGCGGTCCAGAAAAGAATCTGGACCATCGCCGCAGAGCTGGTCCCCGAGGAGCACGCCGGGCAATTCAACCAGGCCCTGATGGAATTGGGCTCCGAGGTGTGTCTGCCGCGCGATCCCCGTTGCGAGGCCTGCCCCGTGAACAGCCTCTGCGCGGCCCGACGGCACCACGAGCAGGACGCCCTGCCGACCCGCGTTCCCAAGAGGCCACTGCCTTTCCACACCGTCGTGGTCGGCATGATCTATCGGGACGGCCGCATCCTGATCGACAAGCGAAAGCCGGACGGACTGCTCGGCGGCCTTTGGGAGTTCCCCGGCGGCAAAAGACGACCCGGCGAAACGCTCCAGGCCGCCCTGCGGCGGGAGGTCCGCGAGGAACTCGCGCTCACGGTTCGCGTGGGCCGCCTGCTGGCAGTCGTGGACCACGCCTACTCGCACTTTCGCGTCCGCATCCACGCGTTCGAGTGCACCTATGTCTCCGGCACGCCGCGCTGTATCACCTGTGCCGTCTTCAAGTGGGTCCGCCCGGGCGACCTGGGGCGCTACGCCTTCCCCGCCGCGAACAACAAGATTATCGCGATCTTACGATCTCGAAAACCAACGCATTGAAAGGAGGTGTCACAGTATGGTAGCACGAACTACGACATGGACAGTCTGGCTGGCGGTACTCTCGGTCGGGCTGTTTGGCTGTACCGCCACGGACGCACGGGTGAATCGCGCCGGCCCACCGAAGGTCCTGATCATCGGCGATTCCATCTCCATCGGCTACTTCGAGCCCACGAAGCTGCTTCTCGAAGGCAAGGCCGAGGTCTATCACAATCCGGGCAATGCCGCCCATACCCGCCACGGTCTGGCCCAGCTCGACGCCTGGCTGGGAGACACGTCCTGGGCCGTGATCCACTTCAATCACGGCCTGCACGACCTCAAATACGTCGATGCCAAAGGCAACCTCGTCGCGACGGACCAGGGTACTCAGCTCATGTCCGTGGACGAGTACGCCCGCAACCTGGAACAGATCGTCCAGCGACTCAAGAAGACGCATGCCAGCCTGATCTTCGCGACAACGACCCCGGTTCCGGAAGGTGCGACGGGCCGGATCCCGGGCGATGCCGAGCGGTACAACCGAGCCGCCCTGCCTATCTTGAAGAAGCACCGCGTGCGGGTGAACGATCTCTACGCCTTCGCCCTGCCCCGGCTGGCGACCATCCAGCGGCCGCGTAACGTCCACTTCACCGAAGAAGGCTCCCGCTTGCTGGCCCAGCAAGTGGCCGACAGCATCCGCGCGGCCCTGCCCCAGTAGCATGGGCGTCCCCGCCCATGAGTATCACGGGCGTCTCGCCCGTGTCTGATAGGCTTGGAGGGACAAGTCTGGCCGCCGGAGCCCGGCGTGGGCCGATCTTCACCATGGCGTTTTTTGAGCGAAAGATTCAGACCGCCAAATCATAAACATGGCGCTCTGATGCCGGCATCCCGGCGGGCGCCCCCGAAAACGCGGTTTTTGGGTCTTTGACCGCGGGTCTTTGGCGGTCTGATCTGGCGCTGCCAATAATGCGGTTTTCTGGGGCCGTTGACAGCGGGTGTTTGGCGATCTGCTTGGCGGTCTGACCTGGCGCGGGCAAAAACGCGGCTTCTTGGGGGCCGTTGGCCGCGGCTCTTTGGCGGTCTGATGGCGGTCTGACCTGGCGCGGGCAAGAATGCGGTTTTTGCACCTTTCTACCCACAGAGAAGAGCCACTCCGACGCGGATGCGGCGGCAAACCGCAAGGGCCGGCGGCCTCCGATGCCGCCGGCCCTTGTCCGTCTGCCAAGTGGGCCATGCGTCCGAAAGTATACCCATCCTAAATGAGATTTCGGTGTCACGCTGTGATGACCTGGAAGTTCTCGGTCAGTAGACTACGCAGAGCAGTCACATGCTCGTCGATGCCCGCGAAGAACCTCTGGCAGGCGGCCTTGAA